>CAZIPT010000011.1:0-41748 GCA_964541375.1 uncultured Eubacteriales bacterium | reverse complement strand
CCGCGCGTGCGCGGAGCACCTCGGCGATTTGAAGTTTGAGCCGCTCGGTCGCCGCGGCCTTGGCCGTGGTCGGAGCAGCGACGACTTTGACCGCTGTGGGCTGTGCGGCATCCACCACCGGTGCCGTTGCGGCGCCAGCGACCACCGGCAGGAGAAGCGACGCCAGCATGGTCGCAAGGATGAGAAGCATGGCCGTCCTCGTCGTGCCTACGCGCATGTCTTGCACCTTCAATCGCCTCGGTATTCATGACACGAGCAGCACCGCTCCTGCCAACGTGAAGAAAGAAGGGTCGCCCCGAGCCTCAGATCGCACAGTGCGCAGCGTTCTGCGCTCTGCCGCCGCCGGGCTCAGGGCGACCCACCAGGATTCCTACCTGAACTCTGCCCGGTGGAACTTCCAGGCAAGATGGTACTTCTTGACGAGCGGCCACAGGTCCTTGGCCGCGCGGTTGCGGTCGTCACGGGCGAGCTTCAACTGCCATGACGCGGCGGTGAAGCGACGGTTCGCGGCGAAGAACGCGGCCTTTCGATTCGTGGCGAACGGGACGGCCTTGAGCATGGCAGCTGCTTCGGTCGCAAACAGCGTCGCCGAGGCGACGTGTGCGCGGGAGTCAGCGATGTGGCCGCGCACTGCGGTCACGTCAGCGCCGGCCGACTCAACGCGGCTCGTGATGCGGTCATACCGATTGAGCTTCTGAGTGATGACGCGTGCGTTGGCCTTGAACTTCTGGAGACGAGCGCGCGACTGCACCGAGTACTGGCGCACGACGCGCCAGCCGGGCGTGGGCGACGTCGCCACCGAGCGCGTATGCGCCGGCGTCGCGACCGCAAGCGCAGGTGCGCCCAGAGCCGCGACCAGCGCTACTGCAACGGTGGCGACTCCTAGTGCCGTTCTCATTGCCTTCATCTGATCCACCTCGCTGATTCGTGGTTCCGCGCCGGGTGCGCGGCTCCAATCTACGAGTTGAGTATCGTCTGGGCAGGTTGACCGGGCGTTGGGGCTACATTGAGTTTGTATTGAGTTGCCCCGGAGCCAACGGCAGCTCTATCTCGAATCGCGCGCCGCCCAAGGAGCTCTCACCTACGCTTACGGTCCCGCCCATCAGCTCCACGACTCGCCGGCAGATCGCCAGTCCCAATCCTGCGCCTCCCTCGCCGGAACCCTCCAGCCGAGAGAACCGGCCAAAGACCTCGGCGCGCTTCTCGGCGGGAATCCCCGGTCCGGAGTCGTCGACTCGTAGCCGCCAACGCCCTGCCGAGGAGGTTGCGCTCACGCGGACCTGACCGCCTGACGGGGTGTACGCAATCGCGTTCGCGACCAACGCCGAGACGGCCTGCAGGAGCCTGTCGGGGTCACCCATCGGGCGCTGGGCAGCGGACAGGTCGATGTCGAGGCTCAGGTCGGCGGCGCTCGCCGCTGCCGAGAACCGGCCGCTCAGCGCCTGCGCGAGCACTCCTGTGTCGACGGGCGTGCGCGCGACGGTCACCGCTCCCGCTTCGAGCTCGGCGAGCGACAGCAGTGTCTGCGAGACCTCGCCGATGCGCACCGCCTCGTCGCGGATGACGCTCAGCGCGTGACGCTGCTGCTGCGGGTCGGTCACCGTGCCATCGAGCATGGCCTCTGCGAAGCCGCGGATCGAGGTGAGTGGCGTCCGGATCTCGTGGGACACGTCGCCGACGAACGCCTTCTGCGCCGAGTACACGTCGGCCACGCGCGTCGACATCCGGTTGAACGAGCGCGCGAGCGAGGCCGTCTCGGCATCGCCTTCCTCGGCGACCTGCGTGCCAAAGGCGCCCTCGGCCACAGACTCGGCCGCAGTCTCAAGGCGCACCAGTGGAGCCGTCAGCCGCCGAGCTAGGATGCCGCCGGCCACGTACGCAACGACCGCGGCTGCGATGATCGCTACCAGGCCGATGATCAGGATCCCGGCCTGCGTCTGCTGGATCTCGCGGAGCCCTTGGACGGCCACGAGCCGATGCGTCTCGTCGATCGGCGCCGAGACCACCAGCAGCCGAACTCCCGCCGCCGATCGCAACAGCGCGCTCTTCGCCCCGCTTGCGTCCGCTCGCGTGAGTCGCTCGAGCGGGATGGCGGTCGGCGGGTCGTCGGTCGTGCCGCGCTGAACCGCGCCGCTGGCGTCGGTGATGAAGAGCCCGGCGCCCATCAGCCCGGCTTCGACGCGAAGCAGCCGATCGCGAGATGCGGCCGTGGCGGTCTCCTCGGCGGAGAGGCTGAATCGGTCACCGACCGCTTGGCCCTTTGCCAGTGCGCTCGTCTGCCGGGCAAGCTCGGCCGTCCGCTGGCTGATCGAGTACTGCCCCCACGCGAGCACGAAGACGCCGAACGCCACCACCAGGGCCAGCATTGCGCCGCCCACCAGGTAGAGCCGCGCGCGCGTCGCTACGCTGCGGCGAGGGGCGTCAGGCGTGGCGCCGACGGCAGAGTCGGAGCTCACTTCGCGTCCCGCTTGACGCGGTACCCAACGCCTCGCACGGTCTCGATGAACCGCGGAGCGACTGCGTCATCTCCCAGCTTCTCGCGCAGGTGCCGCACGTGCACGTCGACACCCCGCACCTCCGAGTAGTCCGAGAACCCCAGCGCGGCTTCGAGCAGCTGTTCTCGGCTGAACACGACTCCGGGACGGCGGGCCATCGCCATCAGCAGGTCGAATTCGCGGGCGGTGAGCACGATCGGCTCGCCGTCGACGGTGACTTCGCGGGCGTCGGCGTCGAGGACCAGGCCGCCGACAGCGACCGTGGCATCGGGAGCCGCGACCGCACCGTCGGCCCCGTCACCGCCGGCGGAGACCGCACCCCCACGACGCAGCACCGCGCGGACGCGCGCCACAAGTACCGGTGGCGAGAACGGCTTGACCACGTAGTCGTCGGCGCCCGCCTCGAGGAGCGCCACCTTGTCCAGGTCGGTGTTGCGCGCGGTGAGCATAACGATCGGCACCGCCGAGAACTCCCTGATCGCCGAGCAGACCTCGGCGCCGCTCATGCCCGGCAGACCGATGTCGAGAACCACGAGGTCCGGTTGGTTCGCTCGGACCTCCTCGAGCGCCGCAACGCCGTCAGCTACGCAGGTCACCGAGTAGCCGGCGGCCGTCAGGTAGACGCTCACCAGCTCTCGAATGTTCGCCTCGTCGTCGACCACGAGCACGCTGGACATGTCCGTCCTCCCAATGGGTGATGACTCCTCAAGGATAGCGTGACGGCCCTTACTGATGTACAAGCGCCCCGGCTAGGTCGCTCCGTTGTCGACTACGACGCCGTCGCGCATCACGATCGTACGGTCGCACGCGCCCGCGACCTCGGGGTTGTGAGTCACGATCAGGAACGTGGTTCCGCGCTCGGCGTTGACGGACCGCATCATCGCCACGATCTCGGCCGACGTTGCCGTGTCCAGGTCGCCGGTGGGTTCGTCGCCCATCACGATCGACGGGTTGTTGACCAGCGCCCGAGCGATCGCCACGCGCTGCTGCTGGCCGCCCGAGAGCTCGCTGGGCACGTGGCGCATCCGGTCGCCCAGACCCACGAGCTCGAGAAGGTCTCGGCCGAGCGCAAGCGACTCGCGGCGGCTATGACCGGCGTACTCGGCTGCGAGTGCGACGTTCTCCTCGGCGGACAGGGTGGGGATCAGGTTGAATCCCTGGAAGATGAAGCCGATGGATTCGCGCCGCACGCGCACGAGGTCGGCGCCGCGCAGCTCGTCGATGCGGCGGCCATCCATCCAGACCTCGCCCGAATCGGGCGTGTCCAGGCATCCGGCGATGTGCATGAACGTCGACTTGCCGCTGCCTGACGGCCCCATGATCGCGGCCATCTCGCCGCGCATGATGTCGAGCGACGCGCAGCGCAGCGCGTCGACGAAGTTGTCCTTGCCCAGCTTGTAGCACTTCTTCAGATCGACCGTGTGGATGATGGCCTCCGGCATCATGGTGACGTCACTCATAGCGCAACGCCTCCACGGGGTTCAGCCGGGCCGCATGCCATGCGGGATAGAGCCCGCTCACAACGCCGAGCACAACAGCGAACCCCACCGACCCCACCATCAGCCGTGTCGTCACCAGGAAGAGCGCTTGCCCGCTTGCGGCTCCGGCAGCGTTGCCTGCCGCCGCGACAAGAAGCCCGAGCGCCAGCCCTCCCAACCCGCCCAGAAGCCCGATGACGCCGGACTCCAGGATGAACTGCAGCATGACCTGGCCGTCGGAGGCGCCGATGGCCTTGCGGATGCCGATCTCACGCGTCCTCTCGGCGACCGCCATGGTCATCGTGTTGATGACGGACAGCCCGCCCACCAGAAGAGATATCGCACCGATCGCGTAGATGATCGTGGTGAAGATCTGCAGCGGCGCCTTGATCTGCTGCTCGAACTCCTTGGAGGTGTAGGCGTCGACGCCGTCGATCTTGCGCTTGATGGCCGCAGCGATGACATCAGGCTGCTCACCCTGAACAGGGTAGACGGTGAAGTTCGAGACCAGTGTCGCCGGGTTCACGCTGTTCTTGAGCACGTCGGGCAGGTCCTCGGCCGCCAGCTCCTGCGCGTCCTTGAGCGTCATATAGACCGACGTGTCGGGCGAGGTCAGCGTCTTGTCGGCGATGCCGACGACCTGATAGTACTTGCCGCGGATCTTGACCGACTCGCCCACCTTGGCCCCTAGCTTGTTCACGAGGTCGGATCCGACGGCCACCTTCCCGTCGTCGGTGGGGCGCAACGCGCGGCCGGCCGAATAGGTGATCTTGAAGGTCTCGTAGTTGTCGCCTTTGCCGTCTGACCCGTAGATCGCAGGCGGCGGGCCGAAGCTCACGGTGACCGTCTCAGTGGTGAGCCTCGCCGAGACCTCCGCAGCGACCGCCGCAACGCCGTGCACCTTCTCGATGTCGCGCTGCAGGTCGATGGCGAGCAGGCTCGAGGCGCCCTGGCTCGCTCCTTCGACCTTGGGCACGATGACGACCTTGCCCTGGTAGTACTTCACTCCGCCATCGACCAGAAGGGTGAGCTTCTCGGCGATGGAGCCCATCACCACCAGGGCGAACACCCCGATGGCGATGCCAAAGATCGTCAGGAAGGCGCGGAGCTTGCGCCTGAAGATGTTGCGCAGGACGCGCATGGGTCTCCTTGTTGGCGATGGCGGGCATCACCAGCATACCGTTTGACCCGAGCGTCTGAAGCCACAATCGCACGGCTTTTCAGAACAGCCTGCCCGAGAACCCCTCGCCGTCGTCGCGGTCGTCCGGCTCGCCAACGGTCGCGCCGGTTCCGCCGCCAAGCCGAGGAGCCACCACGTCGCCCAGGATCTCAGCCATCTCGCGCGCGTTTCGGGGCGCATAGTCGTACTTGCAGTTGTTGAACATCACCCAGGTCCGCTCGGTCTCCTCGGCGAGGTGCCGTACGGGCCCGCGCCACTCCTCGAGCTCCTCCACCGCGTACAGGTAGTCGAAGCGGTCGGCGGCAGAGACCGTGCGAGCGTTCCAGGTGCCCGCGTTGCGGCCGTGGAACCGCACGTAGCCCAGTGGCGAGGTCGCCGCGGTCACCGGCGGCATCACGTGCGCGCCAGCGAGCTGCGGGGCGTCGACGGCCACGTAGGTCAGGAACCGGTCCGACAAGAACCGCATCGTGCGCTCAAGCTGCTTGCCCTCCACCCACGACGAATGCCGGAACTCCACGAAGAGCGGCAGCGGCTTGAGCATCTCGGCCGCCCGTTCGATCGCCGAGAAGGCCCGGTGCTCGTGCTCCCGGTCGATGGCCGTGAAGTAGGGCGGGTACTGCATGAGCACGCCGCCCATCCGACCGCCACGGCGCAACGGGTCGATGCCCTCGAGGAACAGTTCGAACGCACGGTCGACCATCCGCTGCTCGGGATTGCGGACGCGTCCGCGCGTGGTGAGCTCGTAGTCGAACTCGCGCAGATCGGGATGAAGCGCGCGCTCGTCAACATCGTGACCGGTGAGCAGGCCATACGCCTTGACGTGAAAGGTGAATCCCGGTGGGGTGCGGTCCACCCAGGCCTGCGCGTATTCGGGACGGGGAAGGCCGTAGAACGTGGAGTCGACCTCGACGCTGTCGAACCGCGCCGCGTAGTAGCGGAGCCGGGCCTCGGGGGTCGAGACGCCCTTGGGATACCAGCGCTCGATCATGGTCTTGTCGGTCCACGAGCACGTCCCCAACACCACGTCACCCACGGTGCACGATCCTCTCGGCGTCCGGATGGCCGGTCCAACGCTCCCAGAGAGTTTGTACCCGCCGCACGGTGCCGTCGTCCAGCCCCGGGGCGCAGCCGACCGGTCGTCTCGGCGAACGACGAAGGCCGCCCTGTCGGACGGCCTTCGGTCTGTGACGCTTGGATGGTGCCGTGTGCTACTGCTGCGTCGCCGAGGGGCACGAGCCGCAGTTGCCGCCAGCCGCTCCGGCGGCTGCAGGGGCTCCGTTGCCGCACGCACCGGCGTTGCCGCACTGGCCACCCGTGGCGCAGGTGCCGTCAGCGGCTTTGAGGCACTGGCCGCCGGTGGGGCAGGTGCCGTCCGCTGCCTTGGCACACGTGCCGTTTGCAGCGTTGGGGCAGGCGACCGACGCGGACGCCGCGGCGGCGGCGGGGGCCTTCGCAGGCGCCGCCGTCCGGGCGGTGGCGATGCTGATGCTTCCCAACACGACGCCTGCGATCAGCGCGGCGATGACGAGAGCGGTGACTTTCTTCGGGCTCATCGGGTACCTCCTGTGTGCGGGTGCGCACCTTCGCGAATTGTCTCTACTCGGTCAGTATCGACCGCACTTGTGAATACGACGTGAATGTTGCGGACTTTCGCGGGTAGACTCAACTGTACACCCGAAAGACCCGTCACTTCGACCGAGGAGGCCCCATGAAAGCCGTAGTCGACGCTGACTTGTGCATCGGATGTGGCTCGTGCGAGACCGACTGCCCCGAAGTGTTCCGCCTGGGCGATGACAACATCTCCCACGTCATTATGGCCGATGTCCACGAGGACATGTACGGCTGCGTACGCGAAGCGATGGACGCCTGCCCGACAGAAGCGATCTCGGTCACTGAATGAGCGAGATTCCCGTCGGCTACGTTCTTCCCGAGACTGACGAGGCACTCCTCGCCGAGTGCGACGTCCAGGTCTTCAAGGCGACCGGTCCCGGCGGTCAGGGCGTCAACACCACTGACTCTGCGGTTCGACTCACCCACCGCCCCACGGGGATCGTCGTAGTCGGCCGCCGAGAACGAAGCCAGCTGCGCAACAAGCTCGACTGCCTCCGGCGCCTCCGCAAGCGCATCGAGCTCTTGCAGCGGCCGAGGGTGCCGCGTGTGGCCACGAAGCCGTCACGCTCGGCCAAAGCCCGCAGACTCGCCGACAAGTCGCTACTCTCGGCAAAGAAGACGACGCGGCGCAAACCGACTGCAGAGGAGTAAGCGCGTGAAGTGCTTTGCGTTTCTCGCGATGTCAATCGTGCTGTCGATCATCCTGACGATTCTGGTGAATCTGATTCTGCGGCTCTTCGACCGGTGAACAGAGGGCGCAGGCCGCCGGCCCGGCATTGCCGTACAACGAGAAGGGCGGCCCTTTCGGACCGCCCTTCTGCGATATGTCTGATTGAATGCGTGCAGCCTACGCCTTGCGGACGTTGCTGGCCTGCAGCTTGCCGTTCTGACCGGTGGTGATGTCGAACACTACAGCCTCTCCCTCGTCGAGGGTCTTGAAGCCCTCGCCCTGGATCTCGGAGAAGTGGACGAACAGATCGTCGCCATCCTCACGCGAGACGAAGCCATAGCCCTTGTCCGGATTGAACCACTTGACGGTACCCTCAGCCATTCCATACTCACTTTCCTGCCCCCCACAGGGGCAACAACATGCGACGTGTCGTTTTACCGAATCCCGCCCCATAAGCCGCTGTCGCTGCTCCAAGCGCGAGACTAAGTCACGCCGCGAACTCGGGCCACGAGTTGACCCTTACGAGGAATCATGCGCGAACGGCTGGGCCGTGTCCACCATTTCTGAGGTCGCCGTTGCGCTGAGCAGGCGGGATCGCTATCTCACGGTGACGGTACGCCAGTCGGAGTGTCCCGCCTCGTAGGAGTCGCCGGCCGCCGAGTACACCTCGACCGAGTACGCCGCCCTTCCGAGCTTCAGCTTGGTGCGCCAGGCCCCGGCCGAGTCTGTGTTCACCGAAAGCGTCCGGTAGCTGCGCCACTTGTGCCTGACCAATTTGCGAACGCGCATGGTCAGCTTCGTTGAATGGCCCGGTGTGATGGCGCCCTTGAGGCTCGTCCCCCGCCGGGCTGAGGCGCGACCCACCACTTTGGGAGTCGAGAGTGCGACCCGGGCAGACATCGCGACGTCTTTGGTCGTGGTGGCGCCGGGCATGACGGCGATGGCTGGAGCCTGATCGGCATATCCCGTCTTGGAGAACGTGACCCGGTAGGTCGATGGGATGACATTCGGGACCGTGTACGATCCGTCGCCGGCGGTGACCACTGCCGGGCTGTCTGGGACTGACACCAGGACGCCGGCGAGCGGAGCGCCGCGATAGATGACGGTCCCCGAAATCGTGCCAAGTGACGTCGGCGCCCCGACCGCAAGGTCGGCCCGAACGCGACCGTAGCCAAAGAAGTCGTCGCGACCCGGTGCGCCTAGATCGAGCGCGGTGCCCAGAAGCTGACGCTCGACCATCACCCGCGTCCAGGTAGGATTCTTGGCTCGGATCAGAGCTGCAGTACCTGCCACAAACGGAGTCGCCATCGAAGTGCCGCCGTCCTTGGCGTACAGAACTCCGCCGGCGGACCACCACGTTGAGTAGATATCGCTTCCAGGCGCGCTGATATCTACCTGCGGCCCATAGTTGGAGTAGCTCGCTCGAGAATCGTTGATGTCGGTTGCCGACACGCCGATCACGTTGGCGTTGGCGGCGGGGTAGTACACCGCGCTGCTCCCCTCGTTGCCCGCGGCCGCGACGACGACGCAGTCCTTGCCGACGGCATACTGAACCGCAGAATCGATGGACGCGGAGTTGACGGTCTCTCCAAGGGACAGGTTGATCACGCTGGCGCCGTGGTCAGCGGCCCACATGATGCCGAGAGCGACCGATGAGGCCTGTCCGATACCTTTCGAGTTCATCACTTTGATCGGCAGGATCGTGCACTGGTTGGCGACGCCGGCGCCACCCCGGTCATTGTTGAGTGCGGCGCCGAGAATCCCGGCGACATGTGTGCCGTGGCCATTGTCGTCCTGCGCGACCAAGTCCCCGTTGACGAAGTCCTTCTGGTTCGCGGTGTCGAGATGACCGATGAGATCCGGGTGCGTGAGACTGACGCCGGTGTCGACGACCGCCACGGTGACCGACGCCCCGCGAGATACGTCCCACGCCGCGGGTGCACCGATCTTTGGCAGGCCCCACTGCTCCGGATACCCGGGGTCGGTGGAGACCATCGCCGCGTAGACCAGCGTGTCGGGCTCGGCATACCGCACACCGGGTTTCGCGCTGAGCTCGCGGGCGAAGTCGGCTGCGTTCTTGCCGACAGGTACCTCAACCACCGCCAGCCCACCGCTCTTCGAACGCAGGCGCGTCTTGGCGCCCATGCGTTCCGATGACCCGATGGCCTCGGTCTCCTTGTCTGGCCTGAAGCCCACCACGACGCTGGTGGTCGACTCGGCGGAGCTCTTGACTATCGGAACAGTGGGCACGTGGGCCACGCTGCCTTGCGCTCCTGATGCTGCCCATGCGCTGCCCGTGAGCGCGAAGAACAGCGCACACGAGAGAGCCAGTCTGGGCAACGTCTTCATGCTTCTCCGGTTTCCGTCTAAACACCAAAGGACTGCGCGCGTTGTTGAGCAAAGAGCGTTCCCAAGTCCGAACACTTCGAGAGCCGAGCTCGATCACGGGCTGTCGAAGCGGACTGAGGCCAGTTCTGATGCTCGACTAGTAGAGTATCCCCAGTCGACTACGGGGTCGCAGTCGTGAGCGGCGGTACCCAAGCGCCATCAGACCGACCGAGGTCCGGTTGTGGGCGCGCAAGGACTCAAGCGCTTCACCCCGGCGCCGCACTTTTGCGACACACCCCAGCCGCCCGAGCTGCTCTATTTAGCCTTGTCGAGCCCGAAGCTGTCGACCAGCCAGCTCCCCTCGACAAGAACCATCGTGGCTTCGTACGTGTACGTGCCGTCGTTGGTTGACAGCTCTCCGCTGACCTTGAAGGTCTCGCCTTCGTTGTTCCACACGTACGAACTCGCCTGCTGATCCTTCAGGCCGGGGAACTGCTCGACCATCGCTGCGAACTCTTCTTTGGTCCCACGCTCCCGGAAGGCAGCCGACGTGTATCCGTCGTACGCGCTGTCGGACTTTCCCTCGCCGAGAAGCTCGAGGAAACCTTTGAACTTCTCCTTGGGGTCGGAGGTGATGACGCCGGGGCCGCTCTTGGTGGAGGCAACCCCTCCTTCTCCGACTGTGGTCTTGGAGCCAGAGGGTGCGAACACGCCAATCATCGCGACAACAACAATGATGACGATGATGACTACGAACACGGCGAGGCAACCGCAGCCGGCGAACCACCACCCTTTTCGGCTCTTCTTCTTGGGCGGTTCAGCCGGTGCTCCGTAGGGCGGGGCGATGTCAGGCTGTGGCGGTGCGCCCGTCGGCTGTGCCGGCTGAGGCGTCGGGTAAGCCTGGGGTGGGGGCGGGGGGGGGGGGGGCGGTGGGGGCGGTGGCGTTGGCGGATAGGAACCATCTGACACGGCGGTTCCCCCCTTCGTTCCGGGTATCGGGACACGGACAAGCTATGAATCGCGAGACCCGGCAGCCTCCCGAACTGGCTCAACTATAGGACGGTCCGGCGTGCTTGGATACCTCGAGGAGCCGAGGATTGACGTCGCACGGGCGGACATGCGGACTCTCGCCTGGATGAGCTCAGTGACCGACGCAGCGGGGCCCCGGCGTGACTGCCGAGGCCCCGATTGTTGCTGAGCGATAATCCCGATCAGGGCTACCTCGCGAGTAGCTCGAAGATCTCGTCGCGCACCGAGGCTTGCTCTGTCGGACTCCCCGGCGCATCCGATTGGGAGATTGCCACCGCGAGCTTCTTCCCCATGCCAGCGGTGATTCTCAAGCCCGGGACCTGGGCCCCGTTGAGTACGGTCGTCACGCGCTCAACCGAGACGTCGGCCGCTGCATATCCCTTCGACTCCATGGCCCCGAAGCCAATTCCTCGCACGAAGACCAGGCCGTCCGGGAACACGGCGATCACTCCATCGTGCGGCTTCTGAATCGCGACCGGGTCGCCGTCGGGGTGCTTGGCCTCGAAGACGGCAGGCGAGGCGATCTTGACCTCTTGGGTTGCGTATCGGCGGATCAAGGCGTCTTGCGAATTGTCGATCATCCCGATTTCGTTCTTGAAGTGGCTCAGCGCCTTGGCTCCGGCCCCCGGGCTGAGCCGATCCGCTGTGGCCGAGAGGGCGGCCTCGATGTTCGCTCGGTTACTCATGAAGACTCCTCACGTCGGTTGTCATGACCTCGGTTGAAGTACCCGCACTGGCGCGACTGAAACAGTTGCGTCGAGCTTGGAGCGGAGCGTGACCTTGACACACAGAGGGACCCGCACCGCGGGCCCCTCTACATCGGCGCACAAGGCACACCCATGTGCTAGGCCTCGATCTTCTCCATCTTCTCGGCGGCCTTGACGGCCTCGTCATACGCTTTGTCGACGTCGCCGTCCTCGAGGTGTTTCACGATCTTGCGGTCGGCCTTCTCCACGACGGCCTCGAGCTCCGCGGCCTTCTTGTCGACGGCGACGACCACGAGACCGGCCTCGCCGGCCTCGAGCATGTCACCCATCGCACGCAGGTCGTCCTTGGGGATCTGATGCCAGAAGTGACCGATCAGCCCGCCAAAGCCCGCGGTCACACCCGCTGTGGCCGCAGCCGAGCCGATGGTGATCGCCGAACCGGCCAGCATGACCGTTGCCAGCGGAGGATTGAGCACCGCGAGCAGGGCGCCGACAGCGAAGCCGCCCCAGGCGAGGTGCTTGGCTGTGGTGTTGTGTCGATGGATCTTGAGCTTGCCCTCGGCGTCCTTGGTGACGATGCCCGCGGACACGTGACCCAGGTCGCCCTCCTTGTGCAGGGCCATGACGGCCTTGTAGTCCGCCTCGGCGGCCTCGACGTTCGGGTACGTGGCGACAAGGACGACCATTGGTTTGTCTGCCATTGCGCTCTCCCCTCTCAAATCACTGCGTACGCCCATCGCGTACGCCTGATAAATACTTACCCACGACGGCCGCCGAGCCACACAAACACAAACGCCCCCCTCGAAGCCCTCGAAAGGGACCCCTTGGAGGAGCGTTTCCGTCGTCTTGGTAGGACGAAGTAGACGCGTTTGTGACGGCTGCGGGGGCTAAACCGGAGACGCACATCCCGGAGGATACCTTCGACTGATCCGTGGCTGATGCCGAGAAGCTCCCCTACGGCGTCCCCGTCGCCGCACTCGACGCGTCGGTAGCCCGGATCGGGATTCCCAGAGCCTCTTCCAGCAGCGGGTACACCTGGTCCATGACCGCCTTGTTCTCGTTCTCGGGCTCGATGAGGTCGTGGCCGAAGCCGCGTGACGCCGGGATCGTGAAGATCGTGAGCCGGTCGGTGGGCACGAGCTGCTTGATCGCAGCCACGTTGAACGGCACGTCGATCGCGTGGTCTCCGAAGTTCGCCAGCAGCTCCACCTTGCCGCGTGCAATCGGCCCGCCCGCGGCACGCGCCTGCGCGAGCGCCCACTGGGTAAGCTGGACCGCAGCGAACACGCCACGCACCGAGTACCGCGGATAGGCCGGTCCGGGCGCCTTCTCCTTGAGCGACGGCTGCCACCAATAGCGTATGTCGGGCGTGTATCGGAGCAGCCTCGCGCCCGGCATAAGCAGCCACGACGGCACACCCGGGGGCGACATCATCGGCGCGATCGCGACGGCGCGTGTCACGTCGGGTCGAGCCGCAGCCGCCCATACGGCCGCGTCACCGCCGGCCGAGAGGCCCACGACCTCGACGTTCTTTCCGAGGCCTCGGCCGATGTCGACGTTGGCGTCGGCGTACTGGCGCAGGATCTCGGGCGTGAGCTTGGAGAGGTCTGTGGTCATGCGGTCGGCATAGCCGTGGAACGGCGCGAGCGGCACCCAGACGTTGTAGCCGGCGTCGTAGTACGCCTTGTCGATGACGCGCCACTGATAGGGGCCGTGCGTGTAGCCGTGGAAGATCACGACCGCCGTCGTAGTCTGGCTGCCGTGAACCAGCGCCACCGAGTGCGTGATCGACTGCAGCGGCAACGTGTTCTCGCGCGCGAGCTCAGCGTCGATGCGCTTCATCGCCTCGGCGTAGGAGCCGGCCGGATCAGGCCGCGAGCGCAGGTCGGCGTCGCCGATCGGCAGCAGCAGGAAGGCGAACGCCAACAGCGCCGCGCACACAACGGCACCGAGCACGATGAGCGTGATCTTGAGCCAGCGCTTCACGCGCGCCTCCAGAACGATCTTCGCGACCATTAGGGTACCTACGTATGGTAACGGCAACCGCGACCATGGAGCACCCAGATGGCAGACTCGACACCCGAGGTGACTACGGCGCCGCAGCACAATCCCGAGGACCGAGCGCTCCGATTCGCACTGCCAGTCACAGTCGTGACCTACCTGCTGTTCCTCGGACTCGCTTGGATGCTCGTGAGGCAGAACGAGCCGCTCAACAACCCCAGCGTCGTAGCGCTCATCACGCTGATGTCGATGCTCGTGCCGTTCGTCGTGATCCTCATCGGCCTACGCAAGCGCTTCCGCGCCGACGCTGAGAACCTAGGACGCCACTTCACCTTCAACTACTGGTTCTGGCGGGGCCTGGTCATCACGCTCGCCTACACCATGGTGTTCACGGTGGCGGGGCTGATCGCAAGCCTGCTCGTAGCGTTCGCGTTCCGACAGTTCGTCTACTCGCCGTACACGTTCGCGATGTGGCCCGCGCTCGTCGCGGGGATGTGGACGTATTTCTGCGTCAATCTCGTGGAGCACTTCAAGCCGACAAACATCGTCAACCTCGTGGGAGTCTTCCTGATCGGCGGCATCTATCTCTCGGCGGTGCTGAATCCGAACCCCAAGTGGTGGTCCGAGTCGATTAGCTACTTGGGCATGTCGAAGTGGGGCACGGCGGGGGTGCTGAACCTCACGCTCATCTTCTCGGGCGCACTGCTACTTGCGCTCTCGAGCTTCATCGGGCGACGGTTCGCCTACATGTACGAGCGCGACATGATTTCGCAGCTTGCCTGCCGGTACCTCACGATCTCGTTTCTCGTCGCGCCGGCGGCGCTCATCGTCGTGGGCTTCGTGCCATGGCAGCCGGTCAACCCGGCGCTGATCATCCACAACACGGCCGCCTACACGTCGTTCGGGCTGTTCGCGCTGGTCATGGCGTCGACGTACTGGACAATGCCGTTCTTCTCGAAATACTACCTGCGCATCAACTACGCACTGCTTGCCGTGTTGGCGATCGGGTCGGCGCTCAGGTTCTCCAACGTCCTCACCAACGCGATGAACGAGCTCTTGTCGTTCGCCGTGGTGTCGCTGTGGCTGGTACTCTTCCTGCGCAGTGTCGACGGCATTCTGGATTGGGATGCGAGCGGACGCGCGTTCAAGTAGCCGCGCAGACGCAGAACAGGCCCACGACCGTCGAGCTGCTTCCCGGAACAAAGACGGCAGGTCAGAGGGCTGCTTGTAAGCCTCCGACCTGCCGATATCTCACTGGTGGGCGATGAGGGATTCGAACCCCCGACCTCTTCCGTGTAAAGGAAGCACTCTCCCGCTGAGTTAATCGCCCATTTGAGCCGCACCGACTTCGAGTGGTCGCCCTGGGGCGACTCGCAGACCTCCGCGCGGACCGAATACGCATTCTAGCAGGAGCCCGCCCTGAATCGAGCCGAGACGAACGACCCTTGCAGCCGACTACTTGACCGAGAAGTACCGCGCTCCCGAGGTGCTGGGCGCAAATCCGGCGGCTCCGGAGTAGCGTGCAATCATCTTCCACTTGCCCGGGTAACGCAGCTTGTAGATCAGAGTGAGCCGCCCGTCGGAACCTGCATTCATAGGCTTGGTCGCCCGCAGATGCCAGTAGCGGACCCGTACCCTCCTCCACCTGCCCCTGACCTTCTTGCGCACCGTCTTCGTCTCCCGGCGGTAGAAGGAGAGCCTGACAGTCCCCGCCGAGGCTCCCGTACCGGGCGTGAGCCACCCTGTAAAGCGCACCGACCTGCCGTGTCGAGGCCTCGTGGGGGACACAGCCGGAATCGAGAGTGCCGAAGGTGCGACCACGAGGACGAGATCCGCATTCCCGACCGTCGTCCCGTCTGCAGCGATTGTCACGCTTCGTGTGAGAGTGGCGTAGCCGCTCTTGGAGTACGCCGCGTCGTACGTGCCCGGCGTGATTCCGGCCACGGTGTAGGTGCCGTCCGCCGCCGTGGTCACCGCAGAGGTGCCGGCCACCGACACGGTGGCGCCGGGGAGCGCGACTCCGCCTGTGCGCACGGTGCCGGAAAGCGTGCCGGGCAGCACAGACAGGGCGATGTCTCGGCTCAGCGTGGCGCCGGAGTCGATCGTGACGCTCACGGTCTGCGTGGCATAGCCGCTCTTGGAGTACGCCGCGTCGTACGCGCCCGGCGTGATGCCGGCCACGGTGTAGGTGCCGTCCGCCGCCGTGGTCACCGAGGAGGTGCCGGCCGCCGACCTGGTGGCGCCGGGGAGCGCGACGCCGCCCGAGCGCACGGTGCCGGAAAGCGTGCCGGGCGGCAGCGGCGACGACGTGACGACCACGGTGCCACCCCTGTTGGTGGCCGCATTCCACCAGTTGTAGTCGCTTCGGGGCGTCACGGTGACGAAGTGGCTGCCCAGTCCGAGCGTCAGCGTCGTGCTCAGACCGGCGACGTTCTTCACGAACACCCCGTTGTCAGCGACGTCATAGGAGACTGACGTGCCGGCGACGGCGTCCCAGCTCACCGGAACGCTGGTGCTCGTCGTCGACGACGGCATCGTCAGGCTTGCGGGTGCGAGCAGATACGGGTAGTCGGTCTTGAGCTTCGCGTAGGCGGCCACGGGGTTGACGTAGCCGTAGCCCAGCGCGGGACTCCCGGCGTCCGTCGCCGTTGATAGGAACACGTTCGCCACCTGATCGGCGGTAAGTGCGGGCGCAAACCTCCAGACCATCGCGGCCATACCCGCGAATGCGGGGCTGGCCATGCTCGTCCCCTGCCACCAGTAGTAGCCGGGTTCGTAGACCGTTCCGGTCCCATCGGCATCATATCCGGGCTGTACGAGACCCCAGATACCCTGCCCGGGGGCCAGGATGTCGAGACGGCCGTTGTTGGCGCCAGCGGTCGCAGCATCGCGCCCAACTCCGTAGTCGGTAAACGAACTCACCGCCTTGGAGGTGGGGGTCACCGTGCCAGTCACGGTGTAGCTCCCGACTCCGACCACATGGGCGTTGGCGCCGGGGTACTGCACACCGTCCAGGGTGCCGCTGTTGCCTGTTGCCGCGACGACAAGGACTCCTTGCGCCCAGGCGTTGTCGATCGCGTCTTGGATAGCCTGCGAGTACGTGGGACCTCCCAGACTCATGTTTATGACCTTCACCCCGGCAGCGGTGGCATCGTTGATCGCGTCGATGATCGCGCTGTCGAAGATGACTGCGGAGCCGGCTGGGTACCCGGCCGCTGCGTCTCCGTCAGTCCAGACGCCCTGGACCTTGTAGACCATGACCGTGGAGTCGTACGACATCGAGGTGACGCCCACGCCGTTGTTGGTCCCGGCGCTGATCTGGCCCGCGACGCACGTTCCGTGCGAAGCGGTCGTGATGTCATTCAGCGGTGCGGCCGGGTCCACCGGCGTGACGTCGTTGTCTTTCGTTGTGATTCCGGTGGCGCTGCTATACGTCGCGAACTCGTCCTTACCGGCGACGATGTTGGTGCCCGCATCCGGGTGAGTCATGTAGAAGCCGGTATCGATGACGGCAACCTTGATGGCCGAGCCCGCCGCGCGGGCGGGGAACGTCGGCGCCTCCAGGGAGCTCCACAAGCTCGCTATACCCACCCCTGTGTTGGCGTTGGTGTCCCTCAGCCACCAGCTCTTCGCGCTAGGGATGAAGGGACCGCCCCAGCTGAATGCGGTGGTAGAGGTGTAGCCCGGGTCGTTGGGCGGAACCGCGTAGGCCGAGACCTGCCGGATGTAGTCACGCTCAGCGAACTCGACCGAAGGAGATCCCCGCAACTCCTGAAGGACCTGCGCGTCGCTCTTCCCCTTGGGAGTAGTGACGATCGCGGTCTGGTCGCCGAGAGGCTTGACGTCACCGGCCGAGACCCCCGGGAGTGCGTCCAACGTCGCCATGGTGCCCTTGGCCGACGGGCGCGTCTTGACTATGAACCTTCCGGGAACGGCGTCTTCTCGGCCCACATGAGCGGATGCTGGTGGCCCCGAGAGCGCTGAGACCCCGATTGCCGAGGAACCCGTCGCGACAGCGATCGCCGGTGAGGAAGCCGCAATGAGCACGGCCACAGCCGTCACGGCCACGAGCCTTATGCGAAGTCGCGTCATACGTCTGCTCCCACCCGGCTTCGAGAGCGCATCCAGGGATGTGGTCTGGGGCACTACGCACTCTCAGCAGGATCTATCGCCGCTCCGGCGCGGGCCCAAACGAGGACTCAGAGCCGACCGGCGGCCGTTGCGCTGTGACGGCAGGTACGGCCACCTATGCAACTCCGATGCCCTTGTGAACGGCAAGGGAAACCGAAAGCAGAGGAGTGGGAGCGGAATCAAGAAGGAGTACGCGCTTGCGTCGCAGGCGCGAGGATCGCGCAACGGCACGGAGGGCCGTTGCAGGCGCGTTGGTGCCCCCAGGAGAATTCGAATCTCCGTTTCCGACCTGAGGGGCCGGCGTCCTTGGCCACTAGACGATGGGGGCGCGAAAGAGAATAGCACGCCGAGAAGAATCAGCAATCCACTATTTCACACGTAACCTCCTCGTGACCGAGGCCGACCCCGTGTCAATAACCCCGTCACCGGAATGCGAGACGATCACGCGCCAGCTTCCCCGCGGTGACAGCCTCGCGCGGTAGCGGAAGGTCGCGGCGCCGGGCGGTACCGTCACGGAGGCCCTCTTCACGACCCGCCAACGCCTCCGAGAGTACCGCTCGAAGCGCAGGGTCACGGAAGTGCCGCTCGCGTGCGTTGGAGACAGGCCCCCCGTGACGTAGAAGGCGCGCCCGCGCTTGACGCTCGCGGGAGCCTTCGCCCAGACGGAAGCAGCTGAGATTGCGATCGCGGAAGGCGGCGGAGGCGCGACGTACTTGCTCACGGTGATGGTCACGGTGGCCGGAGCCGAGAGCGTGGCTCCGTCACTCGCGCAGTACGTGAACGTGTCGGTGCCGAGCCAGCCAGCGGCAGGCCGGTAGGTGTACGAGCCGTCCGGGGCCAGCGCGAGCGTCCCGTGCAGCGGACTGTCGACCAGTATCGCCGACAGGTAGTTGCCCTCCACGTCGGTGTCGTTGCCCAAGACGCCCGGCACCGCGACGCTGAGGTCGGTGTTCTCGGCGGCGGAAGCCGAATCAGGGTTGGTGACGGGAGCTTGGTTGGACTCGGTGACCGTGACCGTTACCGTTGCCGGAGCCGAGTAGGCGGTGCCGTCAAACGCCCGATAGACGAACGTGTCCGTTCCCCAGAAACCGGGGGCCGGCACGTACTGGTAGGCGCCGTTTGCCGCCAAGGCCAGCGAGCCATGTTGCGGGTCGACGGTCAATGAGGTCACCAGGGAGTCCCCATCGGCGTCCGTGTCGTTGCTAAGAACGCCGGGGGCCCGCACGGTGAGCGTGGTGTCGAGAGCGATTGACGCGGAGTCATCGGCGGAGACCGGGACATCGTTGACCGGGGTCACGGTGATGGTCACTACGGCCGGTGCCGAGAAGTACACGCCGTTGAAGATCCGATACGTGAACGAGTCGGTCCCATTCCAGTTGTCGGTGGGACGGTAGGTGTACCCACCATCGCTCGATAGACCGAGAGAGCCGTGCGCGGGGGCCGTGACCACTTCGGCCGTCAACGTGTAACCGGAGAGATCGACGTCGTTGGTAAGAAGGCCAGGAGCGGCCACCGTGAGCAGCGTGTCCTCAGCAACGGTCGCTGAGTCCGAAACGGCGACCGGAGGAGGTATGGGGTAGATTGCCCGAACGCCGGCGATATCGCCTGATTTGAGGACGCGCTGCGTCGTGGCGCCCTTTGAGGTGATCCCATACATGACCTGTGAAGCATCTGCGGCAGTGTAGAGATCGACCAGGCTCAGCGTATGCCCGAGCTCATGCGTCGCAACCCCCTGGACGTCGAAGGCCGTGGCGCGGCCGTCGGTTGCGTAGGGCTTGTACGCCGTGTTGTAGGTGATATCGAACTGCGTGACCTCCATCGTGGAAGGGATGTACCAGTACTCACACTCCGCCACGATGTCGGTATTGCCCAGGTTGCCGGATCCAATGACGTTCACGCCGTCCCTTCCGCCGCTCGGCAACCGAGTGGACGCGCCCATGTAGGTGAAGTCCATGTACGAGCCGGGGTCGTTCTCCCATGTTTGGGCGGCGGCAGCGATCGAGGCTGCGGCGCCGGAGGGAAGTCCGGTGCCGTTCACGTAGAAGGGCACAGGCAGACTCGCGTCCGCGAAGTGCAGTCCCTCCCACTTGTAGCCCGCCGAGGCGGCCGCCGTGCCCGAGACCAGGCCTGATGGAGCCAATGTCGCAAAGCCAGACGTCACGATCGGGGTCTGCTCGGCGGTGGCGGTGCCGTTCGAATAGTCCACTTCCGCGATGACCGTCTGGCCAACCCTCAGTTCGGCGAACCGCTCTGACCACATGCCGACATCGCCGATCTCACCGCCCTGCATGCTGAACGTGGAGACGGCGGCGGAGCCCCCGGGGACCGTGCCGAGAACGGCAACGTCGGTGAGGATGGCCCCTGTATCGGGCACAACGTGGGGTTCCACAGACAAGACGATTCCGCTGACCAGATCAGACGCCGAGCCGCTGGTCTCCAGCGCCATGCCGGGAGCCGTCCCCAGGGTGAGGACAAGTACCAGACCCACAGCACAGATCAGTGTGACCCTCGCGAGCATGATTCCTCCGAAGCGCGAGGCGCAGCCTCTGGCGCCTTACCTGTGTTATCGGCACAAGCAGGGTGCCCCTTGACGCAAGGCAAGACGCGCGGCACGAGGGGCAGGTTGGGGCGAGCGGCAGCCAGCGGCGACACGCTAGGCCGGCTGGGGAGCCCCGCTGAGCCGCTGCCAGATCCTCGGGGCGAGAGCCAGCACCGCAGTGATCACGACGAAGACCACCAACGCCCGGAGTGTGCCTCTCCGCTGCAGGTAGACGAGTACGAAGCCACAAGCGCCTGCCGCGCAGGAGTAGGCAGCCAATGAGGGCAGCGGCAGACGCGGCCACACGGCACCGAGCAGGATCGAGTTCGCGACCGGGTTGCGCTTGATGGGCACCGCGAGCAGAACGCTCATGCCCGTCGCATAGACGGCATTGCCGAGCCACACGAGCGGTCCCCACAACGGCTTGAGCGGACCCAGCAAAACAAACGGCGACCACGCCAGGAAGGGCACGTGCATGACGTAGATGGCCAGACTCCGACGTCCAAGCCACGCGAGCCACGACTCGAGACGACCCGTCACGTGGGTCAGTGCCCCAATGACTGTGGCTATTCCGGCTGCGGCCAGCAGATACCGGTACCAGATGTAGAAGTAGTCCCCCAGCCCCGTTACAGCCCCAAAGCCCGGAATGGACGGCGCCTGGCCAGGCACGGCGAAGGGTGGCCACAGCACGACGATGAGAAGCGCCCACGCGACGCCTGCACCGATCCAGTTGCGGCTCCGAGCGAATGTCTGCCGCATGCCTTCGGTTGTGCACAGGAATCCGACGCCGAAGAACGGGAAGAACCAGAGCACGCTCCGCCAGCCTAGAACGCCCGCCGCGGTGTTGGCCTGCGAGAGGCTGTTCGTCGCTAGGCCGGACAGTTGCTCGACCGAGTAGGGCTCAACGGCACCGGGGTGCGGGAGCAGAAGAGCCGCAGCTGCCACCAGGATCACCCAACGGGATGTCGAGCCCGGCAGGCGATCCAGCACCCACAGCACGAGCCACATGCAGAAGAGCACGTAGAGATACCAGAGCGAGCCGGCTCGGGGGTTCAGTACGGACACCATCAACTTGGGTTGGAACGTCGGCCAGCTCACGAACACGAATATGAACAGCCAGACGAAGTACGGCACGAGAAGCGCCCACGCACGCCGAGACAACCTGATGCCTCCTCGGCGGTACTGGATTCCCGCCGTCGTGCCGCTCAGAAAGAGGAAGAGCGGCATGTGAAAGGAGAAGATCAGCTGCGCAAGCTTCCACGACCCTACGGAGTGGCCCAGGACCACCAGAATGATCGCCGCGCCCTTGAGCGCGTCGAGCATGACGTCCCTCTGTTGCGCATCGTCCAAGCCGCTTCGCCTTCGTCGATCCCGGATGCAGCGGACAACACGGGCGCGCTCCCCGAAAATGGCCGCCGTTCATGATAGCGGGAATCCCGAAGCAGAATCATCAACCGGAAAGCCGAGAGAACCTTCGCTGCGAGTCCGGAAAGTCCACACCCATCGCAAACCCGCACACGGCGAAGAAGACCGCCCCCATGGCCAGAGCGGGACCCAGGGCCGACAAGCTCGGCGTCGGCGCATCCGGGGACGGTATCGTCATCGCGAGCAGACCAGCGGCCAGCATCCCAATCGCGAACCACTGGTAGATGTGCAGCCCGCCGATGATCCTGGTCAGTGGCTCACCCCGGTATCCCTCTTCGACGAAGCGGACCATCCCTGCCAACACCAGATAGAGGCCGCCGATCAGCGCAATCGGAGCGCCGACGACCCACAGCGCAACGAGGACGGCACCGACAACCAGGTTCCCGAGGATCGAGTACAGCTGAGTCGGATAGATGGGTCGGCCGCCCAGTCCCGCAAGCGCACACACCCGGGAATGCTCGTTGGTCACAACGATGCCTGAGCCCGCCGATGAGGGCGCCCCATGGCAGCAACCCTGCACGAGGCAACGCAGCCTGCCGATCGCCTGGACCCACGGAGCGGCGAAGCAGAATGCGGCGAGCACCAGCATCACCGAGTGATCGAAGAGGTACAGCACAACTCCGAGTACGCCGATTCCCAGCAAGCCGCCGAAGTAGCCAAACGGCCTGCTCAGCCCCCCAGACGAGCCCACCAGCAGCTGTCCGACAATCGCTGCGCCGCAGACTCCGGCCAGCATCAGGGCGGCGATGGCCGGGATGTATTCGCTGCCGACCATCAATACAACCAGGAACGCTCCGACTCCCCCCGCGAGACCCGCAAAGACCGCGTGGTTGATGACCCTGGCGGGGCCAAGCCTTGCGGAACTCCAGGAGTTCGCGAGTCGTTCTGTCGACCGGAGGATCCGCGCCCAGAGGCGATCCAATCGACTCACCGCGATCAAAGACGCCGAAAGGTTCGAGAGTCCCAGAAGAGGCCGAGGCAACGTGCCGAATGTCCTGAGCAGATAGGGTCGCTCGTAGCCCAGCACCAGAGTCATCGCCGCCAACGCCACGAGGGGCGTTGTCAGGAACACCCCCGTGGCCGAGCCGAACAGAAACGAAACGCCCAGGCAAACAAGAACGAAACCCGTGTAAATCGGATGCGGAACGACCGAGTAGATCCCGCCGACGACGAGTTTCTCGGGCGGAAACGCATTCATCGGAAGACCCTTACCCAGCGTCCAGAGGTCCCACATACCCCAGAGCATGACCAGGAGCCCGACGATTGTGGCGACGGCCCCGGCGATCGGAAGTCGCGACACGCTGAGGGGAATCACCACGCGCGCCGAGAACAGAGCCAGCAAGAGCGGAAGAAGGACAACGAACAGCGACCCATAGGCGACCTTGCCGGCGCGATGTGACCCTCTAACGGCCTTCACTTTGGCCTTCACTTCGGCCTTCACTTCGCGCGTCACTGCCAGACCACTACCTCATTGACGGAGAAGCCTCGCGACTCCGAGGCCCCGCTCGTCAACACACAGGAGCTGAGCCGCTTGTCCTCTTGAATGGCCCGAACCTGTCGCGGCAGGAGCTTCGCAAGGAACTGGAAGCGTCCGAGTATCGTCCTTGCGACATTCTCACGGCGGATGGGCTGCGATGACTCGAAGGTCAGGCTGCCCCCCTCCGCCCGGACCGCACCGTCGTCGACGGTCCCTACTGCCGACCTGCTCCCATTCATCCACGTCCAGTTGCGCGAGACCTCTCCCCGAACGTCGATCCAGACGGCGTAGTCGTTGCGGTCCTCGCTGATGTATCGGCCCCATCGCAACTCGTTGAAGGGAAGCTTCCACGGCGCGATCGTCATGCTTAGTTTCTCGGCGTAGCCCAGCCCCTCTATCGCGACCCCGCCCACCTGGGCGCTGACCGCGCTGTTCGCCCCAAGGCACTGCCACTCGACGACCCCATCTGGACCGTCGAACAGAACCGTGGTGCCTATTCCCCGGCCGCCGGACCAGCTCCCACCGACACTCAGCGCATCGTTGCTCCAGCCGATGCAATCCGGCTTCTCGACCACGCGCCCGAATGAGAGAGACTGTTTCTGGAGGAGCGGGCCGTCATGCGGCTTCGTGATTCGCGCGCCGTAGCTGAGTTTGAGGAGCCCCCACTTCAGCTTCGCGGCGTAGCCGATGAGCACGGCACCGTCTGTGGTGACACAATCGAAGTACCACTTGTCGAGTCGGAAGTCGGCCATGACCACCCTCGTCGTCGGTGCCAGCCTGCCCCGGCGTGAGCCGCCTGACCATTGTGCACTTACGGCCGGAATTCGGGCAGCTGCTCCGGCGGCCAACCTTCAACGATCGCCCCAGACTTCGCGAACCTGAAGTCGCACATCGGCCCATTGTTGCCCAGGGTCGTGGTCCGGCTGAAGTGGATTCCCAGGTTCTTCATGATCGCGTAGTCGACCAAGCACAGGTACTTCACGTACTCGAACATGCCCTTCCGTCTGAAGTAGTCGCATATCCCGCACGACAGGTAGTCGACCCCGAACTCATCTCGACTTGCGCCCTCGACGTATCTGAGCCTGAATCCGTTGACGCCGTTCTCGGCGCGCTCCGTGGCAGCCTGGCGACCCTTGATCTGCGAGGTGTTGACACTGGAGAAGAACAGGCTTCGCTTCACCCATCTCCGAATCGCCGGCAGCCTGAAGTAGGCGTCGGCCGTTCGGTAGATGCGCTCGCCGATCACTCGCTCAGACTGACCGTAGGCCTGCTGCAGTTTCGCCATGGATAGGGCCATCACACTCAACTTGATGTAGGTCGCCAGAGGGCCCTTGTCCGCGTCGAGAACGGGCGCGTCCGGGAGCTCGCTGCGGAGCGTGTCCCCAAACGCACTCAGGTACTCCTCGCGGGTGACGCCCGAGTCTGCAGGGAAGTGCGCATCCAGCGTGCCGGTGAATATCCCGATCAGTTCCTGCTCCATGTGGCACCCCGAATCCGCGACGGCCGCCATCAGCGCGATCGTCAGCCGAAGCTCCCAGCCCTACCGTCGCGGTCTCTGCCCTGCCTCGTTCCTGACCATGGTCAGAAACCCGACTGCACCGACAACAGCGGACACGCCGAGAAGAACCGCGGCAATCCCCAGCAGGATTCCCATCACACTCTGATCTCGCCTACAGCACTCCATGAGGCGCCTCCCCATGGCCAGCGTACACCCAACTAGGCGACTGGTTGCAGTGCTGCGGCTTCGGAGCCGCGCCGCGCCCAGACGGACCAGACTATGTAGGCCATACAGCCAATCTCTACGGCCGCGAAGAAGATGTAGTGCGGCAGGTTGAACGACCCGCCGCCGATGACGTACACGATGGTGACCGCGACCGCGACGGTATTCGCCCAGCGGTTCGCCGTCGGCTTCAGCACTCGCGACAGGTAGATCATCACAACCGGAATCTCCAAGAGGATCGCGAACACCAGCAGAAGCCCGGGGGTGAGGTTCACGCCTGCGGTTCCGTCCCACAACTTCTGCAACTCTCCGGGCGTGATGAAGCTCAGAATATCGGCGTACACCATGGTGAACATGACCACTATCCAGAGTGTCGAGATTCTCGTCCCTATGTTGCTCATGACATCAGCCTCCTGATCGCATGATCTGCCTGCGCTCTCGAACGGGAGCGCCAATACTAACGCTGTTAGTTTCCTGTGGTCAGTATCGTACTAACGGTGTTAGTATGTCAAGGGACCTGCAAACCTTGCCCGTGCGCGAGGACGTACGGAGGAGGAGCCACGAGCACGCAGACGCCAGATCGAAGCGAAACACGGGACACGCTCAACCGGGAACGCGTGGTGCGCGCCGCGATGGGTCTCGCGGACGAGAGCGGGATCGAGTCCGTCACCATGCGCGAGCTCGGCCGGCGGCTCGGGGTAGAAGCCGCGTCGCTCTACAACCACGTTGCCGGTAAGGACGATCTGCTCGACGGGATGGTCGATCTCGTTGTCGCCGAGATCGACCTCCCCTCCGGTGACGTCGGCTGGCGTGACGCCATGCGGCGCCGGGCAGTGTCCGCACGAGAAGTCTTCGAGCACCACCCGTGGGCCGCGGGACTCATCGACTCTCGGGGACGGAGCGGCCCAAGCAGCCTGGCATACGCGGATCGGGTCCTTGACACGCTGCTTCGCGCTGGGTTCTCCCCCGGCCTCGCGGCAAACGCGTTTCTCACGCTCGACAGCTACATCTACGGCTTCGAGAGTCAGCGGTCCAACATCGCGCCGGCCGATGATGAGAACGCCGCCGAGGTGGCTCAGGAGGTCCTCGATGCTATTCCGGACGGCGAGTATCCGTCTTTGGCTCGCGTCGCGATGCAGTACGCCGAGGAGCCCTATGACGATGATGCGGCCTTCGATTTCGGTCTCGATCTGATCCTCGACGGGCTTGGGCGTCTGCTGGGATGAAGCGGGCCGTGCCCCGGTAGATGGAGCCGCTTGTCAGGCTATTCGATGCCCTGGGGCTCGAACTCGGCTTGCGCGGGCTTCTTCTCGGCGTTCGTTCGCGCCGCCGGACCATCACCAGGCAGCGGGCGCTTCGCCGTCGCGGCTACCACCGCGCCGATGGCCGCGATGCCTGCGGCGAAGAAGAAGCCTGCGGACAGCGCCCGGAAGGTCACGGGGTTCGCCCCAGGTGCGGTGCCGCCCAGCACGGTCGTGAAGACGGCACCCGCAAGAGCGACGCCGAGAACCATCCCTACATTTCGCGACTCGGCGAGAATCCCGGATGCGATTCCTCGGCGATGAGGCGGGGCCGCGCCCATCAGCGCGCTCGTGTTAGGCGAAACGAACACGCCGACCCCGAACCCGATGGCCGCCATGACGAGCGCGACCACAGGCAGCGGAGCAGCCGGGCCGAGAAGACCGAGCGCGGCCAGACCGACGGCCAAGACGACCATCCCCAGGATGACCGGCGTCCGAGTGCCGACGCGGTCGGACAACGAGCCCGAGAGCGGCGCCACAATCGCCATGACCAGCGGCATCGCCATCAGCAGCACGCCGGCCTGGGGCAGCGAAAGCCCACGCCCCTTCTCAAGGTAGGAAGGCATCAGGAAGACGACCGTGTAGATGCAGACGTAGTTGAGCAGCGCGGTCACCGACGAGGTCGAGAACGTCCGGTTACGGAACAGCGACAGGTCCATCAGAGGGCTCTCTACGCGACTCTCCAATACGATGAACCCGGCGAGCACCGCAAAAGCGACTGAGAGCAGCCCCAGAATCGGCAGCGAGGTCCATCCCCACTCGGACCCCATGTTGAGCGCGAGGACCAGCGCCACAAGCCCGAAGACGAACGTCACGGCGCCGGGGACGTCGAACCGCTCCTTGTTCCCGGACCCGGAGTCGGCGGGGATGAAGCGCCAGGCGAGGAGGATGGCGGCCAAGCCAACGGGGACGTTGATGTAGAAGATCGCCGGCCAGCCGAATCGGGCGGCAAGCAGAGCGCCGAGCGGTGGACCGACCGTGAGGCCGAGATACGTGAACGTGCCCTGGAGCCCCAAAACCTGACCGCGCCGCTGAGGGGGGAAGTTGGTCGTGAGGATCGCCGGCGATGCGGCGAATAACATGGCGGCGCCAAGCGCCTGGAACCCACGGAACGCGACCAACACGTACACGTTTGGCGATAGACCGCACAGCGCGGAGCCGACCACGAAGAGCACGAAACCGGCGACGTATATCTTCTTGTAGCCGCGCAGATCGCCCAATCGCCCGAATATGAGCAGAGTGCCGCTGACGACCAGCAGATAGATGATGACGACCCACTCGATCGCGGCGACGTTGACGTGGAACGAGTCGCCCATGGCGGGCCACACGACATTGACGACGCTGCCGTCGAGCGCGGACATGAAGGTGCCCACCGCTACCGCGGTGAAGATCCACCATGCCCCCGGCGCCAGTGCGGCAGGCGGCTGAGTGGAGGCAACGTCGGTTCGGACCCGTTCCATCAGGCTTGAGCCGTTCTCGATAGACACCATGTGGCGCTACGCCACATGGTGTCGGAAGCCAGCTCCGTGCCATCGAGCCTCTCGGCTTGAACTGCAGCTAGCAAGTGAGAGCGCATCACGCTCCGGCGTGTGCCGGTGCATCTGGGCCTGAATCCTACTCAATACGGCAGGTGGCATTGGTCGCAGACGTGCTCCGTGTAGTCCCCCGTCGTATGGCAGTACTGGCACGCGTCCCGGAAGGGCAGGCCCGTGTGATACCCGATGTCGGAATGCGTGAAGTGGACGTCGCTCCAGACCGTGGGTCGGTGGCAGCGCAGACAGTCGGTGGGACCCGTATGCGGCGCGCTATGGCAGCTCTTACACGACTTGGTCGGCGCGCTGAAGATGAGGTTCGGATGGCACAAGGAGCAGGACCGCGACGCGTGTTCTCCCCCGAGAGTCGGGAACCCGGGGTGGGCGATGTGCTTCGCGGGCGCGAACGCGCTCGTGGTGTGGCAGTCCTCGCAGCGGGTCTGTCCTCCATGTTTGGTGCCATGGCAGTTTGCACAGTGCGCGGGTGAGCCGATCGCGTGTTTGTAGCGGTTCCCCGGGTGGCATTTCTTGCACGCGAGCGCGGCATGCCGACCGGTGAGCCGCCAGACCCGGCTGTGCTTGAATGTCGAACGTTTGAAGGACGTGGTGGTGTGGCAGGATGCGCACTTGGTCAAACCCCCATGTTTCCGTCCATGACAGGAAACGCACGAACGCCCACCGATCACACGCGCGAACGCTCCATTGGGATGGCACCTCGAGCAGCGCAGATGCGCATGAGCGCCTTGGAGGACGAACACCCGGCTATGGTGGAGCGTCGAGTGGGAGAATCCCTTGGTCGTGTGGCATTCGTAGCATGCCCTGAGACCTCCATGCTTGGTACCGTGGCAGCTCACGCACTGCGGTTTCGCCGAGGCGAACGCATTCACCGGGTGGCATTCCTCACACGGCACAGACTTGTGCTTACCCGTCAGCACGAAATACCGACTGTGGTTGAAACTCGGCTTTGGCTTCCAGCCGAGACTGGGGTCGTGACATTCACCGCAGTCCTTGAGCCCCCCGTGTTTGATGCCGTGACATGCGGTGCAGCTCTTGGGCGAAGTGAAGGCTTTCGCCCCCACATGGCAACTGAAACACTTCAGACTCGCATGTCCGTTTGCCAGCGACACGTGTCCTTCCGGCAGCGCTCTCGGAACCCTCCACGCCACCGGCGAATGGCACTTCTCGCATTCAGGGATCGGAGCGTGATACACGGGCTGGTGGCAACCGGCGCAATCTGGTTTGGGCTCCGGTGTCTGCTTCGTATGGCAGAACCCGCACCCGATCACGGCGTGGAGGTTCAGGTTCATGTCCACGTTGCGGTGCTCGTACTCCACGCTCGTCCACGAGGACAGGTTGTGGCACAACGCGCAGGCGCCCTGGTACGGGGGCGCGTGCGCGAGATCGTGACCCTTGGCCTTGCAGTCGGTGCAGGCCTGACCGCCTGCAACCACGGGGTGGGTCGATGCTGTGGCCGTCGTTGGCTCGCCCAGCGCGGAGCCAGCGACAGTCGCCAAGGCGGCTAGCAGGAAGAGACCGCCCGCCAACCAGCAGGTGGTGCGCGCCGAGAGCCCCCTGAGACCTCGTGTTCGCATCGGGCCGCTCCACCTCCCCGTCGTATGTGACCTGGAGCCGCGCCATCCCAACGGCCGGCACGGCTCCAGGTCAAGACCCAGCGATCAATCGTCGCTGCGCCGCTACTTGCACACGACCTTCACCGTCGGCGAAGTGGATCCGGCAACGGCGGTACTCCCTGAGTACACGACTCGGTAGTACCAGGTGCCCTTCGAGCTCGGCTTGACGGTGCGAGCGTATGAGCCTGATGCGCCGATCGTGTTGATGTACACGGTGCGGAAGGCCCCTCTTCCGCCCTTCCTCGCTTGGATACTGACTTGACCACCGGTATGACCCGGAGTGACGCTTCCAGACAGGACGAACGTCCTGCCCCGCTTCACAGACGATCTCGAACTCCGCGCCGAGGTGGACGAAACGACGGTGATTGTTCGAGCCTCGCTGTACAGATCCGCATTGTCGTTCGAGCATCGATCCCAACGCAGACGGTAGTCGGCGGTCGCAGCAGACATGATCACGAACGACACGTTGCCGTTTCTGTCTGCGGTGGCGCTGTCTTGCTGGATCCATCCCCCACCGACCAGTCTCCGCTCGAGCGCGACCTCCGCGCCGGCAGCGCCGGAGCCGTCGCCGTTGAGGATCTGCGCGGCGAACGCCTGGTAGCCGCCGTAGTTGACGGCTGGCGAGTAGAAGATCTGGCTGTATCCGCCGCCGACGGACTTGGCCATCTGCTCGGCGACCGCGAGTCCGGCCAGGATATACGGTGGGTTGTGCGCGCCGGTCGAACCGTCGTTGGTGAACGTGTTCCAGTTGAGCCACGCTCGACCGTAGAGCTCCTTGGCTCCGACGCCCCCGCCCGTGTACTCGGCACGAAGCTTCGCGCCGTCGATTGCCGCCTTGGCAGAAGTACCCGCTGCAGTGGCATCCGTCTGCCATCCGTCCAGCTTCGCTTGCATGGCCGCCCTGGCTGCAGCAACGGTCCCGCCTGCTTCCTCGTGGCACTTGGTACAGGAGTCCTCGCCGGTGGCGCCCCACGTGGAGGCGTCGCCAGGCTGCTGAATCATCATCCGGTGCGAGGAGTACTCGGCACTGGTGTCGGTCTTGGGCATGTGGCAATCCTCGCAGGTAGCCCCGGGCATGAACTCGCCCATGTCGTCGACATCCCACATCACTGCGGCTGCACCGCGCTTCACTCCGTGGAGGACTTCACGCTGAGCGTGGCTCACTCGGCCGGGAAGGCTCTGAGGGCTGAACTCAGTGAGCGGCAGGCTGTTGGCCATGACCTCGACCTGCCAGTTGTGGCAGTCCTCGCACATACTCGCATTGGCTGTGGAACGGCCATAGTTCGATCGCTTCCCTACCGGGTCAGCCGAGCGGATCGAGTCCTCGGCTGCCGAACTCGCGGGGTGCGGGTCGTGACAGGTGACGCACTCCTGTCCCATGAAGCCAGCGCTCGTCTTGGTGATCTCGAAGCCATCCCATACCGACTTGACCGCAGTGCGGTCAGCAATCTGGGGCACCTTCGTGGTCAGATAGCCTTCCCCACTGTGGCACCTGAGGCATTCGACGGTGGTGGTGACCCCGTTGATGCTGAAATGAGTGTTTGCGGCTCCCGGCAGCTGGTCGGGGTCGCTCAAGCCGGTCTGAACGCGAACCGCATGCGCCGAGGCCGCCCACGCCCAGTATTGGTTGCCGCCGTGGCCCCCGCTCTTCGGGTTGCCGTTCGGGTACAGCGCGTAGATCGCCGGAGTCGAGGCGAACTGACCCTCAGTCGGCGTGTAGGTGTACGGCGCATTCGCCCCTCGCGTTGCGTTCACGCTCACAAAGCTCCTCACGAAGAGGTTCGGTGTGTAGCCCATCAAGTAGGGCAGAACGCCAGTGACGGCCGTCGCGCTACGCAAGCCGTGGCACACGCCGCAGACGTCGGAGCGACCGAGCGTGGCCGTGCTCGTCTTGGCCAAGGTCTGGGCGTTGACGGTCACCGTCGGCAGCCTGTGTGACAGCTGGGTTCCGGTGTTCCAGTGGGCGCTTCCGATCGCCGTAGCACTCACGCCCGACCCGTGGCACTTCTCACACTGGACCCCCAGCCCGTCGTAACCAACCGCCGCGGTGCTGCGAAAATCGCCGACGGTGGCCGCCGTGCTGCGCGCCCACTGGGTCGGCGTCTGGGAAGTTGGCTGCGTTGCCACGGCCGGATTCGGAATGGTCCAGGTGGTCTGCCCGCTCGCGAGCGGTTGCGTGCCCCCTGTGAAGTGACAGTTAACCATGCCGCAGCTTGAGCTGACCGGGCTGTCTGACAGCGCGGACGTGTTCATCAGGTACTCGTAGTAAGGGCTGACGTGCGATAGCCCGAGACCCGAGACCCGATTCCAGGGTGACGCGGTCGAGGTGCTCGGGCTGCCGCTGAAGAACATCAGCGACCCCTGCTCCTCGGACCATCGCGATTGGTCCTGGTAATCGAACATCGTCATCCACGTCAGGCCCGCGATCGAATAGGTTCCCCCCGACGCGAACCAGCGCAGACCAGACCCAGGGTTCGCAGCGCCCGATGCCGAGACACTGCCGCTGCCAGCGAGCTGCGTCCACGCCGTGGGTGGTGCAGTTGCGAGTCCCGACGTGACATGCCTGCCGTGCAACGTGCGGTCGTAGTTGATGCCCCCGCCAGCAGCGTTGTGGCATTCGATGCATTTGGCCTGACCCGCCAACACCATTCCGTACTCATTGGTCAGACCCGCCACCGGAGCGCCGAACGCGACCGCTAGACTCGCCGACGCGATAAGCACAGCCGCTACGATAAGGACAAGAACGCGCCTTGTTCGCATGCCGAACCCCCCCTTTGTCAATCCTGTGGGTACGGTGCAGCTAAGCGAAGTCGGCACAACAGTTCCCCACGCCCCCCGGCGTTACTTTGGCTGCTCACGGTTTATACCCGTTTATCTCGGCAGTTCAGCGCACAGGGGGCTGGAGCCCACCGGCAAGGACTGGCGCAGGCGCGGGAAGTCGGATCGGCGCGCTCCGACGACTCCGCGATGGTTCCTCGTAGCTGGATGTGGCAGCTGCGACGCAACAGTCGTCTCGGCATTTCGTCGCCCAGGCCCCTCATCTTTCCGAGCATTCACACGCGCAGGACGAGACCATCTTGGGTGGGCCGAAACCCCCCCCCTGGGCGAATCTGGTCTAGGATTTGCGGGCATGAATGAGCATTTGTGGCTGGCCCGGGCGATACCGCCGAAACCATCCCGCCACCGCGAAACCAACCGCAGATCGGGACGAGACGGGAATCGTCGTGCGCAAGTGGACCATAAAGGTACGCATCGCCGCAGCGCTGGTCTTGGGTGCGCTGTGCGCCCTCGCCCTGATCCTGGCGGTCCTCGAGATGGACTACAGCGAGGACGTCAAGCACTCGGCGATCGAATCTCTGGGAGCAGCCAGCGAGACCTTCGCCACTCTGCAGCAGCGCGACACGGTGATGCTTGCGGCTGCCCTCGACGGACTGATGGACCGACCTGATCTGGTCGCGGCGCTGTCCGCAGAAGACACCGCCACTCTCCTTGCTCGAGCGGCGCCCCTGCAGTCCGTACTCGAGAGCAAACGTGGAATAACGCACATGTACTTCATCTCGCCGGAAGGCAGAATCCTGCTTCGGGTTCATAGACCCCTTCGTAGCGGCGACCTGGTCGATCGAGCGACCTTTCGCAAGTCCCGAGCGACGAAGACATACGGTTCTGGCCTGGAGCTCGGGGTATCGGCATTCGCCCTGCGCGTTGTGCACCCCGTCTACCTGGGTGGCTCGGGAGAAGCGACCTCGACTGGGGCAAGACCGTTCGGGCGGCTCGTCGGCTACATGGAGGTTGCCGAAGAGGTAGACCACTTCATGAAGGCGATGCCGCTCCACGGGGGCAAGGACGGCTACGCCATGCTCCTGTTCAAGGACGGTCTGGAGCGTGAGGACTGGACCCGCTATCGAGCGGAAAACGGGCAGCGAGACGACTGGGATGACCACAAGTCATACGTCCTGGCAAGCACGACGTCGACCCAGACTCACGACATCGTCGATAGTGTATCTCTGCCGGAGACGCTCGGCGCCGATCCGCGCCTCGTCACGGTGACACAAGACCCTCAGGGGCGGGCGACCTCCGTGGGCGTCTTTCCCATCATCGATGCATCTGGCAAGACCGCTGGCGCGATTGCAATGAGCCACGACGTGTCCGGCGTACTCGGATTGATCCGCGAGACCCAGCTGCGAATCGGACTGGTCGTATCCGCACTGATGGTCGCCATGTGGATAGCTGTCGTTGTCCTACTTAACCGGCTAGTCTTCAGACGGCTCGACGCTTTGGCGCAAGAGGACCAAGGGACGAATCTGGACAGGGAACTCGAACCTCGAGTCGCTACTGACAATCGGCTCGACGAAATCGGCATGTTCGAACACGAGCTTGCCCGGGGTCGTCGCGAGCTTGAGGTCAAGTCGATGCTGCTGGACACCGCGACCGACGTGATCTGGGTTCATGACGTTGAGGGAACGATACTGTACGCCAACGAGGCGGCTGTCACTCTGCGCGGATTCTCGCTGGAGGAGCTGCTGCACATGAATATCTCAGAGATTGTTGCACCCCCATACGCCGCAGACGTGAAGACGAACACCGAGCGAATCATGCGACACGGCTTCGCGGTCTTCGAGTCGAGCAACCTCACGAAGTCCGGCGAAGAGATTCCCGTTGAAGTTCACGCGCGGCTCATCGAGGTCGGAGGTCGGCCTGCGATCATGAGCGTTGCTCGCGATCTAACCGACCGGCGCCGAGCCGCAGAGGCTATCCAGCAATTGGCCTACGTTGATCACCTCACTGGCCTCGCAAACCGGCGCATGCTCGACGATCGACTTGAGTCCGCGATGGCGCTCTGCCGCCGCAACAATTCCTGCTTGGGCGTGCTATTCCTCGACCTGGATCGGCTGAAGCAGGTGAACGACACCTTCGGACACTCCGGAGGCGACATGGTACTTACTGTGGTTGCCGATCGCCTCCGAGAAGTCGTACGCGAGGTCGATACTGTCGCGCGTGTCGCCGGTGACGAGTTCGTCCTGCTCTTGTCCGATACGGAAGCGGACTCGATCGGACATGTCGCCGACCGTATTCTCGAGGTCCTCGGAGAAGCCATCGCCGTGGGCCAGAAGGACGTGCACATGACCGCGTCTATCGGCATCACGCTCTACCGAGGCGAGGACGAAACGGCCGCGTCACTCCTGCGTCACGCGGACTTGGCCATGTACTCGGCCAAGTCGGACGGCCGCAACCGCCACTGTATCTTCGACGAGGAGATGGGAGCGCTGGCTGGTGAACGCTCGGAGCTCCAGCAGGAGCTGGCCAAGGCGTTGGAGAAGGGCGAGCTCACGCTGCACTATCAGCCGCAGGTGCGGTTCGATGACGGAGTCATTGTGGGTGCCGAGGCGCTCTGCCGCTGGTTCCACCCTACGCGCGGTGCCGTGTCGCCGAGTACGTTCATCCCAATGGCCGAGGAGAGCGGTCTCATCGTTCCACTCGGCCGTTGGGTGATCCTGGAGGCATGCCGCCAAGCTCGCGTCTGGATGGACGAGGGGCTTGAGGGGGTGCGCGTCTCGGTGAACGCATCCGCCCAGCAGTTCATCGTCGATGACATCGTCGAGACGGTCTCAAGCGCACTTCAGGAGACGGGGCTTCCTCCAAATCTGCTGGGCATCGAGGTGACTGAGGGAACCGCCTTGGGTGGATCGGACGCGGTACGACAGTCACTCGCGAGCCTTCACGATCTCGGCGTCTTGCTGGCGGTCGATGACTTCGGTATCGGCTATTCGGCATTTGACAGCATCGCGAGCCAACCGTTCGGCTCACTCAAGATCGATAGATTCTTCGTCTCGGCCATGGACGCCGGGCCGGGACGTATGGCGATTATCCGGACGATGGTGGACCTAGGACGGCATCTGGGACTCGAGACCATTGCCGAGGGAGTCGAGACCGAAGGCCAAGCGCAGTCCCTGAGCGACATGTCATGCGAGATAGGGCAGGGCTACTTGTATGCGCCGGCGCTGGCGTCCGATGAGTTCCTGCGCTACGCGCGTCGCCAGCCTAGCAAGTGAGCTGCTCCCACGAACGCGCTCAGCCCCCTCCGGGAACCGGATTCCCGAGGGCGACCATGTCCAGCGGGGGCGTGCGCAGGTAGCGGGTGGTCCGACTCTTCCGAGTGAAATCGTTGAAGGCATTGCTTACCTGTTTGGCGGACATGCTCATCACACGGGCCGCTTCTTCCACCGGGACATGGTTCTCTTGGGCATACCAGAGCAGGTCCATGGTCTCTGCGGGGAGCCGGAAGAAGAATTCTTCCTGGGTGACGGGGGCGCTGTAGGTGTCGGACGTGGGGACACGCGTCTGGATAGCCTTGGGAACGTCCAGGTAGCGCGCCAGCTGGTAGACCTGGGTCTTGTACAGATGCGCGATGGGGTTCAGGTCGACGCCGCCATCACCGTATTTGACGAAGAATCCCTGGTCAAGCTCGTTCTTGTTGGGGGTTCCGATGACGGCGTAGTTCCGGAGCTCCGCGTGGTAGTAGAGCGTCGCCATGCGGGTGCGCTGCTTCAGATTGGAGGCCGCCACGATCTGAGCGAGATCCGCCGACTCGAGGCGCGCGTGCTTCTCCTCGCCATCGGGGGTGACGATGGTGAGGGAGTAAACGTTCAAGGTGCCGTCGTCCAACAGGCCGGGAGGAAGGACGATCTTCGCCTTGTAGCCAGCCTTCGGGTCGTATTCGGGGAACACCCGGGCGATGGCCTCGTCGCGGCGTTCGTAGCAGGCGAGTCCGTCAAGCGCCGGCGTGATGATCTCCAGTACGGGGACAACGCCGTAGCCAGCAGCCAGTTCCCGGGCCAGATCCTCTGAAATGGGATCGGAGTCCTTCTCGGGCAGCAGGAGGGGCACCACCCTCTCCGGACCGAAGGCCTTGACGCACAAGGCCAGGCACACCGAGGAATCGACTCCTCCGCTGATGCCCAGCACCGCACCGCTCCGGTGCAAACCACGCATGCTCTCCTTCAACCACTGCACGATGCGGTCCGTCTCGGCAGCCGCGTCGATACCAAGGACGCTCTTGTTCATGGACAAGACTGCTCCCTTCTGGACGAACCCTTCCCGATGACGACCTTCACGTCGTCGGTGTCATCGAGGGCTGATGACGGTCTGATACTGGACACGAATTGTCGATCCACCAACTGGGTCGAGATGATCCCGGCCAAGGCCATGTCGTCCGTTTCGCCCAACGGAAGACCCCGCTTGAGCTTGGCGACCAGATGGTCCACGGCAAGGGGATTGAAGTAGCCGGACGCCTTGATTGAGGCAGGCGAGAGCAGTTCCTCCAGGTAGTCCGGGGGGGAATCGTTGAAGAATGCCCGATGAATCGGAGCCCGGAAGGGTTGCTTGGGCCGGTCGGTGATCTCGGCTGGAAGCCATTCTCGGCTGACTGTCTTGAGCAAGTACTTCTCTGTGAGCCCCCTCAGCTTGACCGAGGGGGGAAGCTGGTTGCAGAACTCGACTACGCGGTAGTCCAGGAAGGGGAACCGTCCCTCCACGGAATGGCCCATTGCCATCCTGTCGCTCTGTGACGACAGAAGGTACTGCGTGAGGAAGATGCTTGTCTCCAGGTACTGTGCCCGGTGCAGGGGGTCCCAACTGTCGAATCCGTCCGGGTAGAAGGGAACGAGGTCGCCACCGGTCGCTGCGACGGCCTGCCGCATGTCGTCGCTGAAGAACCGCTTTGCCCGAGCAGTGGTGCGCCACCGAAGGCTGTGCGAGTAGTCCCGAGATTCCGTCTCCTCGAGTCCAATGCCGAAGAAGGACCGGGCGGAGTCCGATCTGTTCAATGCCGGCAACCAGGGATAGATTCGGTCGAACAGGACCGGCCGAAGCTTGGAATCCGGCTGTCTCGCCCAGAACCGGCGGATCTTGGCCTCCTTGAAGATGTCGTAGCCGGCCAGAAACTCATCGGCCCCTTCACCCGTGAGGACGACCTTGAAGTGATGGTCCCGCACCAGATCGGACAGAAGGAACATCGGCGCGGGGGACGTCCTCATGATGGGAGTCTCGGCATGCCAGATGACCTCGGGGAAGACCCTTCCGATGTCCGCATGAGTGGCGCGCACAACATGATGGTCGGTGCCCAACGCCTTGGCGATCGTGCTCTGAAAGCCGCTTTCGTCGTAGTCGGGATCCGTGAAGGCGATGGAGAACGTCTCCAGTGGATTGTCGGTGTAGTTCCGGATGATCGCGGCTACCGTGGAGGAATCCAGTCCCCCACTCAGATAGGCGCCGACAGAGACATCGGCCCGGAGGCGGACCCGGGTGGCGTCGATGAGAAGATCCCGCAGTTCCTCCACGTACTCGCTCTTGGATCGCAGCGGCGCGGCGCCGTCTTCCGGGAAAGCCATCTCCCAGTAGGGCTCGAGCGTGATCCGGCCATCCCTCACGAGCATGTAGTGGGCGGGCGGGACATCAACGACGCCTTGGAAGAACGTCCTCGGCGAAAGGGTGCTCCAGAACGTGAAGATCTGGTCCAAGGCCACCGGATCCGGGGACGCGGTGATGCCCGGATGGGCCAGGATCGCCTTGATCTCGGAGCCGAAGACCAAGGCCCCGTCGGCCACTGTGTAGAAGAGAGGGCGAACGCCGAGACGATCACGGGCCATGAACAGGGTGCGGTCCCGGCTATTCCAGATGGCGATAGCGAACTGGCCGTTGAAGCGCACAAGGCACTCCGCGCCGTACTCCTCGTAGGCGTGGAGAACGGTCTCGGTGTCGCAGGCGGTTGAGAACCGGTGCCCCCGCGCTTCCAGCTCCCGCCTCAGCTCCGGGTGGTTGAAGATCTCCCCGTTGAACACGATCCAGAGGGTCCCGTCCTCGTTGGAGATGGGTTGCTGGCCGCAGCTCAGGTCGATGATGCTGAGCCGCGCATTTCCGAGACCCACGTGATCGTCGAGGTAGATCCCGAACTGGTCCGGCCCCCGGTGGCGGATCGTCCCGAGCATTGAGCGCAGGGTGGATTCCGTAACGGGCAGAGCCGCGCCGAGATCGCAGACTCCGACGATGCCGCACATCTAGTTTTGCGCCCAGCGAGCGGTTGAGAGCGTCATGTCGTCGCTCTTCACGTCGGTTGGCGGGGTGCGAATGGGCTGTCGTGTACTCTCCATACGGCTGTGTCCCGTCGGTGGTTCAAACTAGTCGGTCTTTCCCGTTAGAGAAGTGGAATCGCCTCTTCCCTCGACGACGTTGACTATCCTCTGCCCAAACAAGGGGGCGACCCTGCCGCCGAAGTCAGAACGAGGGTGAGAGTCCGTCGGACTCTTCGCATACTCCTCTTTGAGATAGGGTCCGCCTTCCGTCTCCAGCTCATAGAAATCCCACAAGAAGATGTTGTCGCCAGGTTCGTCCCATTCCGACTTGACCCAGTCAAAGAACGCCCTGGTGCGCGCCGCCTGCTCTGGGGTGGTCGCGTCCTCTACCAGAGCAGCACCCGTCCAGACGATGAACTTCGTTTCGGGGAACGAGCGCATCTTGTCCCTTAGATTGAGATACTGCGCCTTGTAGTTCTCAAGGCGCTTCTCTGCGGAATCGGCGTCGGGTTTGCCAGTGTCCGGGAGGATATCTCCAACGGGATAGCAGTGCTTCCAGATGATGACGTCGTACTTGGTTGTCAGCATTTCGAGCGTAGGCTCGCCCTTGTAGGGCACGGCGCCGGCATGCTTCACCCAGATGTTGTGATAGTCATAGGGATAGTTGGCCCACTCGTAGTCCTCGCCGGTCGGGAAGTTCAGTGCTTCGATTTGGAGACTGGCGTTGTTCGATCGGTTGTAGTCGGATATCCATCTCCCAAGATCCCCCTTGCGGGTGATCTTGAAGGCGATCTTGGACGTACTGCCAACCCAGACAACCTGCCCGGTGCTGTGATGAAGAAACACGATCTTGAGGGGCCGTGAGGCGCTCCGAGGGGCGCCACCTCGTGATGGACTATCGTTGCTTGAGCAGCCTGCCATAAGCGTCAATCCAATCGCCAAGACCAGGATAGGAACGGATCTCTTCACGATTCCCCTCACCTCCCGGAGGGCCGTTGAGAGCCATAACTCAATGGGCCGCACCTACTTCAAGCCGATTCGACGAACCTTGCCGGAGGAGATCAGGGGCAGGGCACTCCTGAACTCGATGTATCTCGGGACCTTCACGTCCTCCAGATGGGCGCGGCAATGGGAGATCACATCGGATTCCGTCAGCGGGCTTCCCGCGGACACTACGAACGCCTTCAGGACCTGGCCTGCGACCGGGTCAGGGACGCCTACTACGACCGCGCTGACACCGGGCAGCATATGGAGTACGTCTTCCACTTCTCTGGGGGCCACTTTCTCTCCCCGACTCTTGATGATGTCGTCCTTGCGGCTGACGAAGTAGAAGTAGCCTTCATCGTCCGTGCGGAACAGGTCCCCGGAATGGCAGAGACGTTCTCCCGGGAACGCGCCCAGATCGAACCGCTCGGCGGTGGATTCCGGAGACTCCCAGTAGCCGCACATCACGTGACGACCGCGCACCACCAGTTCGCCGGTTTCCCCCGCCCCCAACCGGCGGCCGTCCTCGTCTTCAATCCAGGCCTCGGTGCCGGGGATCGGTATACCCACGGATCCAGGCCGAGAAGCGAGCTGGTCGGGCGGGAGGTAGAGGGCGCGTGCGGTTTCGGTCAGGCCGTACATCGAATACAGGGTGGCGCCGGGAAACGCATCCTCTAGCTCGCGGATGCGACTGGGCGCAAGCGCATCGGCGGCGCTCGTGATGTAGCGGAGGCTGGAAAGATTGAAGGCGCTCCGATCCATCTGGAGCAGCATCGTGAAGATGGTCGGGACTCCCGGGAAGCCCGTAATCTGCTCTTCCTGGATTCGCTGGAGAATCAGAGCCGGATAGGCGAACGAGCGCTCCAGCACCAGCGTCCCGCCTGACTTGATGGTCGCCAGCAGCTGGTAGAGCCCGTAGCTGGAGGAGAGAGGCAACACGCCAAGCACCACATCGTCTTCACGGTTCTCCAGATAGGCGATGATCGAGGTGCTGACATAGTCGACACTGCCGTGATCGCACATGACGGCCTTTGCCTCGCCTGTACTGCCCGAGGTGTAGATCAGACAGGCCAGATCCAGTTCGGTGTTGAGCACCGGCAGGCGCGTAGCCGGAGCGCTGGCTTGGATCTCATCGAAATGGGGCAGTCGCGCGTCCACATCCGATCCGCCTCGGCCGCAAAGAACAACGCAGGTGAGCGAGGGGACGTCTCGCAGGAGATCCGGAGGCTCCTTGGCGTTCGTTTGGCTGTTCGTCAGAAGAGCCGTGGAACGACAGCTGTTCAGGATGTGCCTCAGCTTGTCAGGTTTGGTGGACGCACTGATGCAGACGAAGGTGCCACCGGCCTTGAGGGCCGCGAAAATCCCCACCACCGCCTCGACGGAGTTGTGGAGATGGATGACAACCCGGTCCCCGCGCCGAACACCCGAGTCCACCAGCGCGTTGCCAAGGCGGTTGCTCATCTCGTCCAGCTCCGCGAAGGTCCACCGCTGGTTGTCGCACACCAACGCGAGCTTGCTCGACAGACGCACGGCCGAGCGGGTGAGAAACTCGTGGACAAGCATGAGGCCCCCGTCAGGTACCGCCGCGCTTCCTGCCGATGAAGGAAGTCAGCTTCTGGACAGAGTCGAAGTTGTCGGGCACGAGCTCCTCGTCGGCCACGGTGATGCCAAACTCCCCATGTACCCAGGCCAACAGCTCCACGAAGCCAAACGAGTCTATGACGCCCAGTTCGATGAAGGACGCATCGTCTTCGTAGTTGAATCCGTCATCGCCGAACAGGAAGCTCTCTAGGAGGAAGTCGCGAATCTTGGCAGCGACAGCATCGTCCGTCTCCAAAGCCGCTCTGGTCCCTTCCTTGTGGACAGCTCTTGACCTATCCGTATCCCGTGGGCAAGAACTCGATAGACCGGTCGCCACGAGACCGAGGCGCGTTTCTGGCATGATGCAGGTGAAACTGGACCCTCGAAGGCCCTCCATCCTCAATGGTACATCTTCGTCAGGAGCTGTGATGAACATCGCTGGGGTTCTCGACGCAGTAGCCACCAAGTGGCGCGAAGCGGAGCAGCGCCAACGCACGTGGCGTGCCCGCAATGCCGGCGCTGTCATTCCCGAGGACTGCAGTTTCTCAGGCCGCGTGTCCTTTGGCTCCGAGCCCTACCTGATCACAATTGGACACAAGGTGTCCATCGCCTCCGAGGTCAGCTTCATTACCCGCGACGGTGGCACGAGCTGGAAGAATGTTTTCGATCGGCTCCCCAATGTTCCCAAAGGCACCTACGTCAGTCGCGTATCGGCGAGCTTTCATGCGCCAGGTACGGCCTATCTGACCCTGGATGGCCACCGCAGTAACGATTTCGCCATCTACGCCTTTACGACCACGGATTTCGGCGAAACCTGGAAGCCGATCCTGCCGGCCGAGGCGTACAAGGAACTCACGAAT
>CAZIPT010000010.1:0-41855 GCA_964541375.1 uncultured Eubacteriales bacterium | reverse complement strand
GGAGCCCCCATCGCCGTAGTCGGCGGCGTCGGGCAGCTCGCCAACTCCAACGCTGTCGAGCACGAGAACGATGGCACGGGGTTCTCGGCGGACCATCGTCAGACCACCGTCCGATCGAGTTCGCTCAGGCTGGTCAGGCCGGCTGCGACCTTGTCGAGTGCGTCCCGTCGAAGCGTGACCATACCCTTGCTGATAGCCATGGCGCGCAGCTCCTCCGACGGAGCGTTCTTCAGGAAGATGCGCGTCATCTCGTCGTCCATCTCCATGATCTCGAAGACCCCCAGACGACCCACAAAGCCCGTCCTGCGACAGTGATCGCACCCGACCGGCTCGTAGATCTTGAGCCCCGCAAGTTCGTCGGCATCGAACCCGGCGGCACAGAGGACCTCCTCGGAGACCTTCGCCTGCTTCTTGCACTTGGGACACAACTGCCGAACGAGGCGTTGAGCGACCGCCCCAAGAAGCGCCGACGACGTGACGTAGGACTCAACTCCCATGTCGGTGATCCGCGTCAGCGCCGAGGGAGCATCATTCGTGTGAATCGAAGAGAGCACGAGGTGCCCGGTCAGCGCAGCACGCACCGCTATTGATGCGGTTTCCGGGTCCCTGACCTCACCGACCATGACCACGTCGGGGTCGAAACGCAGGAGGGTACGCAGACCTGCCGCGAAAGTCAGCCCGACACGGGCGTTCACGGCGACCTGCGAAAGACCCGTCATCCGGTACTCGATGGGGTCTTCGATGGTCGTGATCTTGCGTTGGGGATCATTGATGCTCTGCAGCGCCGCGTAGAGCGTCGTGGTCTTCCCAGAACCCGTCGGCCCCGCGATCAGGATGCAGCCGTACGGCCTGTGAAGCATCCGGCTGAACTTCGTGAAGTTGTCGTCCGAGAGCCCGAGGCTGTCGATAGTGTGAAACGACATACCGCTGTTCAGTATTCGGATGACGATACCCTCCCCCAAGGGGGTTGGAAGGGTCGCGACTCGAAGATCAAGCGGCTGTCCGTCAATCCGAAGCGCGATCCTGCCGTCTTGCGGCCTGCGCCGCTCGGTGATGTCCATGTCGGCCATGACCTTCACACGGCTGGTGAGCCCCGCCTGCGAACTCTTGGGTAGAGACGCCACATCCTGGAGCACACCGTCGATGCGGTAGCGCACGCGTACGCGATCCTCTTCCGGCTCGAAATGGACGTCGCTCGCACGATCCGCGACCGCTTCACGAAGCAGCTGGTTGACCATCCGCACGACCGGCACGTCGCCCTCGGTGCCGACCGCGGCGAAGTCCTCTTCTTCCTCGATATCGGCGCCCTCGGCCTGTTCGAGCTGCTGAAGCGTGTCGGACGCTACCGCGTACTTCTCGATGGCATACAGAACCTGACTCGCCGAGGCAACCACCGGTTCCACCTTGAAACCGGTTCGGATCTCGGCCTCATCGATGGCCTCAACATCGAGGGGATCGGACATGGCGAGCAGCAGCTTGCCGTCGTCGAAGCCCACGGGGATGACTCCCCGCATTCGAGCCATGCGCCAAGGCAGCAGGACGACCGCGCCTCGATCGATCTCGAGGGCCGCCAGATTGACGTGCTGAAGACCCTTCTGCTCGGCGAGGGCGGCCGCAATCTGGTCTTCCGTCACGACCAGGTCGCGAACGAGCACTTCTCCTAGCTTCCCGCCACGCTCCGCCTGCTCGGCAAGAGCGCAGTCAAGCTGCTCCTCGCTGATCAGACCATGACGAACCAGCAGCCCGCCCATCTTCTCGCGCGAGTAGTCCACGCATCCTCCTCATTGGAGCCCTAGACGTCGTCTATTGGAGAGTCTATGCCCGAACCCGGATGCCCGAGAGCATCCACTCGACCACGAGGACGACCACGACAGTCAGCGCGGTAGCGACTTCGAACGAGCCACCGTACGGTGTCTTTATGGCCGCAACGCCGAACGGGATGACCAGCGGACCGGTCAAGGCGACGATCGACTTGCCCCAGCCCTGGGCGGCCAGTTGTCCGAAGAACACCACACAGAGCCTCGCGGTCAACACGATCGCCACCACGACGAGCAGATCCATAACGACCGTGATGAGCATGCGTACCGACCTCGAGTTCACGCAAACCCTCCCCCACAACCGACGGCGCTCGTATCGGTCGATTATGGGGCTTGCGAGTTGGTGTGCGCTAGCGGCCTCTGGGAGCGGCCTAACGCAGGGCGTCGCAGATCGCGCGCGCAATGATCTTCTCGGCGATTGACACCGAGTCGGGAAAGCCAAGAGCAAGGCGTTGGCGCGCGGCGACCACGCGCTCGGGGCGCGCCTCGGGAACCGAATCGACCGCGAGAAGAATCCTGTGCATCAACTCCGGCGAGATGTCCGGACGGGAATCGGAGATCGATCCTGTCGGAGGTTCCACATCTTGAGCCGCGAGTGATGTCTGTTGCGATGAGATGATCATGTCCGGGCTATCGGCACCGCCTTAGGGCGACTTGACGACGGTACCGCGGATCAAGGAATTGTCCGGTGACACGCATCACGATTCCGGGTGAAAGCGACCCCAGGAAATGGGGGAGCCCCAAGGCCGGCACCTTGAGGCTCAGGGGTAAGGGTTGCATTTGCATGCAACTCGTGGAGAAGCGTAACACCGAGCAAAGGTTGATGCAAGCGTTCACATGTTCTCTCCACACAATGTCCAGACTCGATGCTAGCGCATCGTGAATGGCGTCATGAGCGCCGACATCCCCAAGAAGAGCGGAACCAGTCCCAAGAGGATCACCGCAATAGCCGTAGTCGCCACTACGATCGCAGTGACTGACGGGGCGTCGTCCATGTCAATGTCGTCCATTGCGTCCGACACGACCACGCTGCAATCTTCGAGCCCAGCGGGCTCCTCGGCCAGGTAGAGCGACTGGAGCACGCTGCCGTAGTACCCAAGCGAGACCACCGAACCGATGATTCCGGCGGCCGCCAGGAGCGCGTACGTCCACCCCAGAAGCGGGTTGTCCAACGCGAGGAACATCCGTCCCGACATTGTCGCCGCGCTGGCGAAAACCTGGAACTTCCCCCAGAAGCCCAACAGCGGAGGAATCCCCGCAAGTGAAATGAGGAGAATCGCTACCGAGAAGGCCGCGAGTCTCGCGCTTCCCCGCCCGAGCCCGGCGAGCCCACGAATGCTCCCGTCCCAGTCGGGGCGCGCCTGTCTGAACGCCGTTGCGGCCAGAAAGGTACCGGTCGTCGCGATTGCATATGTCGTCGCGAAGAACACGGCCGAAGTGGGGTTGAGTACCACCGCGCCGATGAGCGCGTAGCCGGCTTGGGCGATTCCGGCGTATCCCAGCATCCGGGTGTACGAACGCTGTCGGAAGGCGCCCACCGACCCAACGATGATGGACAGACCGGAAATGGCGGCCATCACCACGATGAGCCTGTCGGCGAGCACACCCGACGCGACGACCACCATGAAGAGCGCCATGGCGCCCATTGCGCCGAGCTTGGGTCCTGCGGCGAGGAACGCGGCGACCTCTGGCCGCGCTGACTCGTATGCATCAGGCGCCCACGAGTGGAACGGCACCAGTGAGGACTTGAACGCGAGCGCCGAAAGCACCAGGAGCGCGCCCGCGAGAGCGGCCATCGGCATCGCAGGTTGCGAGAACACCGTAGCCAACTCGCCGTACGCTCCCGACGGGGCGTACCCGCCGACAAGAACCGCGAGTCCCATCACCAGCAGTCCCGTCGCGATGGCACCCTGGACGAAGTACTTCAGCGCCGACTCATCCGAACGGTTCGTCTTCGCATCGGCGACCAACGCGTATCCTGCCGCCGCCGCGGTCTCCAGAGCCACGAGCAGCATCAGGAGATCGAAGCTCATGGCCACGGCAGACGAGGCGAGAGCCGCCAACGCGACCAGCGCGGCGGAGGACCCCCCTCCGGGACGGCTCGTGAACTCGGTCCATCCGCCCCAGAGTGCCAACGCCGCGAGTGCTGCGATCGCGCCGGGCACGGTCGAGAAGACCGCACCGACACGTAGCACGCCAAACACGGTCGAGCCACCGGCGGTCATTCCTGCGTACAGACCGAAGACGCCCGAAGCCAGAAGACCGACGCTCGCACAGGCAACCGCAGCCCGAGTGCGGCCGAACGCGTCGAGGGCGAGGGCGAGCATGGCCCCCAGCAGCGCAGGCCCGAGTTGAAGCGTGAGAATGAGCGCGGAGGACATCTACATCCCCCCGCCGGCGATGCGAGACAACGACAGGAGCGCCTTCTCGGCGATCGAGAGAATCAGCATTGGCTGGACGCCCAGGGCGAGGATCCCGGCCGAGAATGCGACGACCAGCGAAGTCTCCCGAACGCCCAGATCGGGCAGCGACGTGAACTCCCCAACCGGTCCCTGAACCGAGCCGCGAATCGCGCGAAGGTTGTATGCCGCAGCGAGAACCAGCCCGATCGTCCCGACGAGCGTCCACCAGCCGAACGTCCTGAATGACTCCAACACGGTCGCGAACTCGCCCGGGAAACCTGACAGACCCGGCAGGCCGAGGGAAGCCAATGCGCCGAAGGTGAAGGCCACACCCCAGATCGGCATGACCCGGCCCAAGCCGCCGAACCGCGACAGCTCTCGCGTGTGCGTGCGGGAGTAGAGCGAGCCGACGAGCATGAAGAGCAGCCCGGCGACGAACCCGTGGCTGACCATCGCGACAAGTGCGGCGCCCATCGCATCGGGAGTGGCGGCTGCGATAGCCAGAATCACGAATCCCATGTGAGAGACCGAGGAATATGCGACGAGCCGCTTGAGGTCCGTTTGCACGAGCGCCATCGCGGCGCCGTACACGATGCCGATCAACCCGAGCGCCATAAGCAGCCCACGAGCCTGGGTGAACGCCGTCGGCGCGAAGGGAACCGCGATGCGCATGAGCCCATAGCCGCCCATCTTGAGCAGCACCCCGGCAAGAACGATCGAGCCCGCGGTGGGTGCCTCGGTATGAGCATCGGGCAGCCACGTATGGAATGGGACCGCCGGAATCTTGACCAGGAACGCGATCGTGAAGAGCCAGAAGATGAGTCCGGGCGTTGCCATCCCCGAACTCGCCGAGGCGATCTCGGCGATGCTTGCGGTACCGCCGCCCTCGGCGATGGCAAGGATCACGCCGAAGAGCATGATCGCGCCGGCCGCGAACGAGTAGATCAGGTACTTGGTCGCAGCGTGCCGCCGGTTCGACGAACCCCATCCGCCGATGATGAAGTACATCGGCACGAGCACCGACTCCCAACCGACGTAGAACAGAACGAGGTTGTCGGCGAGGAATACGGTCGTCAGAGCGGCCTGCAGTGCGAGGAGGAGCCCAAAGAAGGCGCCAGGACGTTCGTCAACCTCCCAGGAAACGACGACTGCAGCCAGTCCGATGAAGACCGTGAGCAGAATCAGCGGGGTCGAGAGCCCATCGATCACCGTCGACCACATCGACGCAAACCCGCCGAGATGCGCTCCCTCGATGCGCGCTCCGGAGAAGATCGCGGCCGGAGTCAGCGAAAGAACCAAGACGCCTTGGATGACCAGCGCAGCCAGAGCGATCCACTTGGAAAGTGCCGGGGCCATGCGACCGGCGAACGCGCAAGCCAGCGCGGCAATCGCGGGGACCAGGATCAGTAGATCGAGTTGGATCATGCCGGTCACCTCCCCAGCCAGATCGAGGCGACCAGCATCAGCGCCACACCTGCGGCGATGAGCGCGCCGTACCACTGGGCGTCACCGTTCTGTAGCCGGCTGACCACTCCCCCGGCCCAGCGGGCCACGGTGGCGGTGCCCTCGACGGTGCCGTCGATCAGGTAGCGGTCGACGACCGCCCAGAGCACGCGGGCAGCGATGGCAACCGGCGCGACCACCACTCGGCTCACGACGGTGTCCCAGCCAAAGCCGCTCGACCCGGCGCGCCATGCGCCGCCGAGTCTCCGCTCGAGCGCCTGGTCGGCGTCTTCGCCGCGTTCAAGCGACCAGCCCACGACCAGTCCAAGCAGGCCGAGGCCGACCGCCACGGCCGAGATCGGCAGGGACAGGGGCTCGGGATGCTCGCCAAGGCGGATCATGATCCAGTCTCCGGCGAAGCCGAGCAGCGCTGCCGGGACCGCAAGCAGTGCCAACGGCACGAGCATCGACAATGGACTCTCGTGCGCATGACCTGAACCCCGGTGGGAGCCGAAGAAGGTGAGCCGAGTCGCGCGCCCCGAGTACACGCCCGTGACGAATGCTGTCGCAAACAAGACGGCACCCGCGATCGGAACCGCGATCCAGACCACATCAAGGATCGCGTCTTTGCTCCAGAAGCCCGCGAGCGGCCAGAGACCGACAAGCGAAAGCACGCCGATCAGCCAGACGGCGAATGTGACCGGCATCTCCTTACGCAAACCGCCCATCTCGCGCATGTCCTGTGTCCCCGAACCGTGGATCACGCTTCCCGAGGTCAGGAAGAGCAACGCTTTGAATGCCGCGTGAGTCACCAGGTGGAAGAAGGCGAAGCTCCAGGCGCCAACACCCAGCGCAGCGAACATGAATCCGAGCTGGCTGATCGTCGAGTACGCGAGCACCTTCTTGATGTCGCGCTGCGGTATTGCCGCGAGCGCCGCTCCCAGTGCCGACGTCAGCCCGGCGACGAGGAGAACCGTGCGGGCCGCCGGAGCTGCCTCGAACAGAGGCCAGGTACGAGCGATGAGGAACACGCCGGCCGCCACCATCGTCGCGGCGTGGATGAGTGCCGAGACCGGCGTCGGCCCCTCCATGGCGTCCGGAAGCCAGATATGGAGGGGGAACTGCGCCGACTTGCCGATTGCACCTATCGCGACCAGCACGGCCGCGGCGGTGATGGCCGCGGGCGCCATCGTCTTCAGGCCCTCCATCACCCCGGTGTAGCCCAAGGATCCGGTCGATGCCCAAAGGACCGCCAGCCCAAAGAGCAGGCCGACGTCGCCGACTCGGGTCGTGAGGAACGCCTTGACCGCTGCGGCCATCGCTGATGGCTTCTGATACCAGAACCCGATCAACAGATATGAGCAAGCGCCGACAAGCTCCCAACCGATGAAGAGCGTGGTGAACGAATCGCCGATGACCAAGAGTGTCATCGCCCCCGTGAACGCCGAGAGAAGTGCGAAGTAGCGGACCTTGCCCGGATCCTGGGCCATGTACCCGATCGAGAAGATGATCACCATGAGTGCGACCACGCCGACGACGAGCAGCATCAGCGCAGCGAGCGTGTCGACGGCCCATCCGACGCTGATCGTCAGAGCGCCCACGCCGAACCAGACCGCAGATCCCGCAGATGCGAGCTGGCTCGTCCAGGGTTCTGCCGACGCGGTGGCACCCACGGGTATCGCGCCGAGCGCTCCAGCGCCGAGTGCGACAACGAGCACCGGCCCGATCATGGCAATCCAGGGGACGATCGGCTTGGCATGCCGGCCGAGAATCCCGATCGCGACGGCGAGCAGCAGCGGCAACGCCACCGCGATCCACGGTGCAGACACCAGCGCGCCCATCAGCCCTTCACCTCGTTCAGGTCGTCGATCCGAGTGGTTCCTCGGCGGCGAGCGACGGCGACGAGAAGCGCCAGACCAACGGCAGCCTCGGCGGCGGCAACCACGATGACGACGAGCGCGACCCCTTCGACCGAGACGGGCGCACCGGTGTGTCTGACGCTTGCGCCCAGTCCGACCAGCAGGATGAGCGCACCGCCAAGCATCACTTCGACGCTCGCAAGCAGCGCGATGATGTCGCGGCGTACGAGCACGCCGAGCAAGCCGATCCCGAAGAGGGCGCAGGCGATCAGAATCATGCTCACTCGCGATCACCGCCCACGATGACCACGACCGCGACCAGAGAGACGAGCAGCAGCACGCCGACCGCCTCGAACTGCGGCAGCAGCCTGCCGAGAAGCACCTGCGAAAGCGCGCTGGGCCCGCTCGAGGCCGTCGCGACCGTGAACATACCCGCGAGCGGTCGAACCATCGCGAACAGCAGCCCCGCTATGGCGGTCGCCGAGAGCACCGCCAGCGCATCGACTCGAGACTCGAGCACCGGTGCACCCGCACCCGATCGCTGCACCAGCATGATCGCGAAGAGCACCAGTACCAGCACGCCGCCGACGTATACGAACAGCTCGGCCAGTGCGAGGAAACCGAATCCGTAGTAAGCGAAGAAACCGGCGACGGCCATCAGGAATGCACCCAGTCCAAGCGCCATGCGCATCACTTCGCGCACGAACACCACAGACAGCGCGCCTACGAGAGCGACCGCCGAGAGCCCCCAGAAGAGTCCCGCACCCGTCAAACCACTCATGAGGGCACCTCCTCAGCGCGCCTGGAGGCATCCTCGGGGTTTGCCGGACTCGAATCCGGAGCGACGGCGCCGCCAAAGCCGCACGGAGCCAACACCGCTGAACCGGCCGCCATGTCGGCGCCGGTCGCACGACTGCCCTCTCCGGGCCTGACCATCTCATCCTTGCCGAAGAGTGTGAGCTCCTTGGAGTAGAACGACAGCTCGTACTGACCGGTGTGCTTGAGCGCGTGGGTCGGGCACTGCTCGGCGCACAGTCCGCAGAAGCAGCACTTGGAGAGGTCGAGGTCGTAGCGCGTGACGCACCTCGCGCCCGGATCATCCACCCGTTCGACCCTGATCGCGTAGTCGGGGCACGAGCGGGCGCAGAACGTGCAGCCCACGCACACGTCTGACGAACAGCGCAGGCAGCGAGCCGCTTCCGCGAGCCCTTCGATATGCGTGAATCCCAACTCGACCTGACGGAAGTCCTTCGAACGCTCGGAGCCCTTGGCCATGGGAAGCTTCACGCGACGCCTTGAGTTCTCCACGCCCTCGACCGAGGCCTTTTCGTAGCGCGGATAGACCGGCACCGGCCGATAGACCCGTCCCTCCGAGAGGCTCTCGCCCGACAGGTACCGATGAATCGAAGTGGCCGCTTCGTGGCCCGTCGCGATCGAGGCGATCGCCGAGCCCGGACCGGTGACGACCTCGCCGCTGGCGAAGACTCCCGCATGCGAGGTGGTCATGAGCGCGCCGTCGACAGGAAGCAGTCCGCGCTCGGTGAGGAGCAGGTCGCTTCCGGCGACAACGCCCGCAAGTTTCGGCGCCTGCCCGATCGCGAACACGATGATATCTGCGGGAAGGTCCGTGAACTCCTCGGCGAACTGGGGTGAGAAGCGGCCTTGAGCGTCGAACACCGACAGGCACGACTGGAGCCGCATCCCCACGACGTGGCCGTCCTCGACGAGCACTGAGTTGGGTCCCCAGGAGCAGTTGGCGATGACGCCCTCATCGAGCGCCTCCTCTATCTCCCAGGGATGCGCCGGCAGCTCTTCCATCGATTCCAGTGCGGTCATCGTCACTTCGGTGGCGCCCACACGCAGAGCGACACGGGCGCAGTCGACAGCCACGTTGCCGCCTCCCACGACCAGAACGCGCTTACCCTTGCAGCCGGCGTCGTTCTTCCAGTTGCCGGCCTTGAGGAACTCCAGCGCGCCCACCACGCCCTCAGCGTCAGAGCCGGGAATCGGGATGATGCGGCTCTCCTGGAGCCCGGTGGCGATAAGCAGAGCGTCATACTCGCCGATGAGGTGGTCGATCGGCACGTCGTCGCCGATGGCGGTGTTGAGCCGAAGATCCATCCCCATCGTGACCAGGTCGTCGACCTCCTGCTTGATGATGTCACGCGGAAGCCGATACGCCGGGACGCCCGAATAGAGCGCGCCACCGGGGTGATGGTCCTTCTCGTACACGGTGACCGCGTAGCCGAGCCGCATCAGGTCCAGTGCGGCGGTCAGCCCGCTTGGCCCACTGCCGATGATCGCGACGTGTTTCTCCCGCGTCTGCGGTAGAGGCTTGACGCGCTCCTCCCGCACCTCCGCGTAGCGCTCGTAGGCGACGCGGTGAAGCGGACGGATCGCAATCGGCTCGTCGTAGTAGTTGCGCTTGCACGCCGTCTCACACGGGTGATGACAGATGCGGCCGAGGACACCCGGCATCGTGTTGCGCTCGCGAACAAGCTCGTACGCCTCGGCGACCCGGTCGTCGGCGAGATGGTATGCCTGACCCCGTGCATCGACGTTGGCCGGGCAGTTGCCCACGCACGGCGGGAGGTTGTCAGTCTTGTAGAGCTCGTCGATCACCGCGTTGTATACGGGCGGCGCGGACGCGATAGTCGGAATGTCGTCTCGGCCCAGGATGCCGGTCAAGCGCAACGCACCACGCCAACGCGGAGAGAGTGTCAGACGCTCCTCGGGGTAGCGCAGAGTGGTCGGCTTGACGCCCATTCGCTTGCCGGTGATCGCCATACCCGTGAACATGCTCGACCAACGCTCGAAGAAGCCGCGTACGCCAGGTGCGAAGTCGTTGGTCACCGACACATTGAGGCTGACCGAGTTGGAAGTGCGATCGGGCACGGAACCCCAGCGCTTCTCGGACTCTACAGCCATGCGATCACCACCCCGACAACCAGCAACTGGACGAGCGCCATGGGCGTGAGAACCTTCCACGCCAACCCCATCAACTGGTCGGGGCGCATACGCGGAAACGTCCACTTCACCCAGATCATCGCTGTGGAGAACAACGCGGCCAGAAGCACGAACACGACGGCGCCCGCCGCTCCCGGAAGCCCGAAACCGCCGCCGAAGAACAGCGCCGCGCCAAACAGCGACGCGGCGACCATGCCGCCGTACTCGACCATCATGAAGATGGCCCACCAGATACCGGAGTAGTCGGCGAAATAGCCGGCGACCAGCTCGGACTCGGCTTCGGGGAGGTCGAACGGGCCGCGATTGAGCTCGGCGATGGAGGCGATGAAGTAGACCAGGAACCCGACAGCGGTCAGCGGAATCCACCACCAGCGCCAGGCGTCACGTATGCCCACGGTCGAGATCGAGCCGGCCAGCAAGCAGAGAGAAAGGACGGAGAGCGTCCGGGGCAGCTCGTAGGAGATCATCTGAGCGGCGCCGCGTACTCCGCCGATCGACGCGTACGTGTTTCGGGACGACCAACCCGCCAGCAGGATGCCAATCACGGACAGCGCCGGGACCGCGAGGAAGAAGAGCGCGCTCGACGCGATGTTGAACGGGGCCCAGCCCGTCACGAAAGGCACCACGGCAAGCGCAGCCGCACATGGGACGAACACCATGAACGGAGCAAACCGGAAGAGGGGGACGTCGGCCTGGTTGGGTGTGATGTCTTCCTTGAGCACGAGCTTGATGGTGTCGGCGAGTGTCTGGAGCAGGCCGTACGGACCGGCCTCTTGCGGACCGAGGCGCATCTGGATCTTGGCCGCCACCTTGCGCTCCGCCCACACGCCGATGAGCGCCGCCACCGCGATGATGAGTCCCGCCGAGAGTCCCACCACCAATCCCCAGGTGAATCCGTTCATCGATCCACCTCACCAAACACGGGATCGAGCGAACCGAGAACGACCACCAGGTCGGGCAGGGTGTGGCCAACCGCCAGTAGCGGAAGCAGGGCTAGGTTACAGAACGCCGGCGAGCGCACCTTCATCCGGTACGGCCGCTCGGAGCCGTCTGAGACGAGGTACACGCCGAGAGACCCTCTCGCGGACTCGATGTGGTCGTACGCTTCGCCGACGTTAGGCCTGATGAGCCGAGGAAGCCCCTCGGCCTTCACCGCGCCAACGGGCATCTGTGCGATGCATTGTTCGATGATCTTCGCAGACTCGTGACACTCGATGAGCCTGATCCGGCTACGGTCGTAGGCGTCCCCGTTCTCCCCCACGATCACGTCGAACTCCATGCGCGGGTAGACCGAGTACGCGCGGTGTTTGCGCAGGTCCCAGCTGACGCCGCTACCGCGCGCCGCAGGCCCCGATGCTCCCCACGCGACAGCGTCTTCGGCGGACAGGACGCCGATGCCCTTGAGACGTCCACGAGTTATCGTGTTGCCGAAGAAGAGCTTGTCCAGTTCTTCGAGGCGCGGGCCGAGCGAACGCGTGTACTCGAGGACATCGTCAATCCAGCCCTCAGGAACGTCTTTGGAGACACCGCCCGGTCGCACGTAGTTGTAGGTGAGCCGCGAACCGCAGAGGTCCTCGAACAGCTCGATGATTCTCTCGCGGACGTCGAAGGCGTAGATGAACATCGAAAACGCACCCGTGTCGGCCGCCGAAGAGCCGATGCTCATCATGTGACTGGCGATGCGCTGGAGTTCGCAAACGATGACGCGGAGATACTCCGCCCGCTCAGGAACGCGGATTCCCGCAAGCCGCTCGACCGCGCGGCAGTACGCCCAGTTCGCGTACATGCTTCCCACGTAGTCAAGCCGGTCGGTCAGAGGCACGACCTGCAGATACGTGCGATTCTCGGCCATCTTCTCGATGCCTCGGTGCAGGTAGCCGATCACCGGTGTCACTTTGGTGATGACGTCCCCGTCCAGATGGACGATGATCCTTCCGACCCCGTGAGTCGATGGATGCGAAGGGCCGACGTTGACCACCAGCTCCTCGACCGGATTCCCGGCGTCGTCAGTCGCCGGGGTGCGCGATTCAATCTGAAGTGTCACGTCTGCCCTCCTTTCGTCAGATGTAGTCAGGACGCCTGATGAGGCGTTCGTCTTCATAGTCCTTGCGCAGCGGGAAACCGACCCAGTCGTCGGGAAGGAGTATCCGCCGCAGGTCAGGATGCTCGTCGAACACGATTCCGAAGAGGTCGAAGACCTCGCGCTCCTGCCAGTTGGCTGCAGGCCAGACCTCGCAGAGCGAGTGAATGTGCGCATCGTCCCGAGGCACCCTCGTCTTGAGGAACACCGCCGCCGAGAGTGCGCGCGACGCCAGTCGGTACACCAGCGTGAACCATTCCTGACGGTCCACAGCCGTGAGCATGCCGAGACGATCGAAACCGAGTTCCCGTAGCTCATGGGCGGTCGACAACAGGTCCGTGCTCTCCACGCCGATGACTGTGTCGCCGAACTCCTCGGAGAAGAGCGGGTAGAGCTTGGGTGAGAGCTCCGCGAGGCGTAGCTGCAGCCGCTCGAAGTCAGTCATCGGACTCCTCCGGCCCTGCCTCTGCGATGACCTGCTGGGCCGGTGACCCCGGGAGACTCAATGTCCGCTCCCGCCGCTTGCCGGGCGCGATCGACTCGGTCCTGACCAACTCTCGAAGCCGTAGCACGCCGTCTTGGAGAGACTCTGGCCGAGGCGGACAGCCAGCGATGTAGACGTCGACCGGTAGGAAGAGGTCCGCTCCGCGCACGACAGAGTACGAGTCGTAGTGGAAGATGCCTCCCGAGATCGTGCAGTTGCCCATGGCGATGACCCACTTGGGGTCAGGCATCTGGTCGTAGAGCCGACGCACCGCCGGCTTCATCTTCTCGGTGATCGTGCCGGCGAGAATCATGACGTCGGTGTGGCGAGGATCAGGCCGCGGAAACGTGCCGAGACGATCGAAGTCGAACTTGTTGAACGACGCGGCAATGAGCTCCATCGCACAGCATGCCGTGCCCATGGGAAAGGCCCAGAGTGACTGCCCGCGCGACCAGTCGGCAAGCGCATCGACGCTCGTAAGGATGATCCCGCCGCCCAGGTTTTCGAGCCCGGCACCGATGCGGTCTACGATCGCCATTCCAGAGCCCCCTTGCGCCACGCGTACATAAGTCCGAACGCAAGGAAGAGGACGAACACCCCGACCTCAAGCGCGGCCAAAGGGTTGCCACGAAGCGACGATGCCACGGCGAAGAGCAGCACGGCCTCTGCGTCGAACAGCACGAACAGCATCGCGATGGTGGAGAATCGCAACCGCGGTGAAGCCCAAGGCTCACCCGCCTGCTCCATCCCGCACTCGAACGGAGTCCCCTTCTCAAAACCGGGGTTCTTGGGAGAGAGGAGCGCATTGGCGAGGAAGACGACTCCGATGAAGGCGGCCGAGGATACGGCGAGACCCAAGACGAATAGGATCGCCTGTGCGTATGCCCCCAGCATCCAGCCCCCCTGAGCATGTCTTCTCGTCGCGGGTGCTCCGAGATCCGGTTAGACACTCTTTGTAGGGTCGTCGGTCACCGTGACAGCAGCGACCAGACGGCTGGTGACAGTGTAGGCATCAAGAATGACTTTGTAAAGATTGTTACAATCGAGAGGCTTCGGTACCAAACCGCAGGTCAAAGCGTACGGGAGCCCGAAAACCTACTGCTCCCTCTCCGCTCGCTCGATCTCATCGGTAAGCGCAACCCATTCCGATTCCAGGACGGGGATGCGGCTCTTCACCTCGGTATACTCAGCGAGTGCAGCGTCGAAGGCTGACTGGTCCGAGTACAGCTCCGGCTGCGCCATCAGATCGACGAGTGCGTCGTGGCGTGACTGCATCTCATCAAGCTCGACCTCGACCTTTGCCAGCCGTTCCTTTCCTCCGCGAGCGGCACGGTAGGCACGATTGCGGGCCTCGGCCTCAGCGCGCTTCTGTTCCTTGGTCTTAGGTCCCGAACCAACCACAGCAGGGGTTGTGTCCTTTGGTCCAAGGCTCACGGCTCCGTCGATTGCATGCACCCTTCGCGGTTGACGGCCTCTCGAAGCAGCGGTTGTCGCCTCTTCCGTGGGGACGGCCCTGACGACCGTGGAGGTGGCGGTCGTCGCCTCTCCCATCTTGCGCTGGCGTCCCGTTGAAGGCGAAGCCGGCTGGGCGGCCCCCTTCTGGGCAGCCTCCCGCTCTGCACGCTTGAAAAGGTAGTAGTCGTAGTCACCATCGAACACCGTGACGCGGCCGTCACGAACCTCGACGATCTTGTTCGCTATCGCGCGAATCAGGTGCCTGTCATGGGTGATGAGCGCGATCGTCCCCTCGTAGCGCTTCAGCGCTTGCTCGAGAACATCGGAGGAGGTGATGTCGAGGTGGTTGGTAGGCTCGTCCAGGCACAGGAGCGGAGCCGGTTTCACCAGCATCTTCGCGAGCGCAAGTCGACCCTTCTCGCCGCCCGACAGCACGCGGACCTTCTTCTCCACGTCGTCCTTCTTGAAGAGGAACGCGCCCAGGAGCGAGCGCACCTCAGACTGTGTCCACCCGGGGGCCACTCCATCGACTTCCATGTACACGGTGTTGTCCAGGTGCAGCGCCTGAAGCTGATGCTGCGCGAAGTAGGCAACATCGACGTGATGGCCGAGCTCCCGCACGCCGCTATCAGGCTTGAGCGCGCCGGCGAGCATCTTGAGCAGTGTCGACTTGCCGGCGCCGTTGGGACCCACAAGTGCGACCTTGTCTCCGCGATAGAGTGCGAAGTCGAGGCCCTGGTAGACGACATTGTCGTCGTAGGACTTTGACACGTCCTCGAGTTTGATCACGAGCTCCCCGGTTCGCGGTGGTTGGGGAAAGCGGAACCTGACCACCTTGCGGGCTTCCGGGAGGACGATGCGCTCGATCTTCTCGAGCTTCTTGACGCGGTCCTGCGCCTGTTTGGACTTGGTGTTCTTGTAGCGGAAGCGCTCCACGAACGCCTCCATGTGCGCGATTTCCTTCTGCTGCGCATCATATGCGGCCTGAAGCTGCTCGAGTGCGAGCTCACGCGCGGCGATGTACTCCGAGTAGGTGCCCGTGTACGCGGTGACCTTGCCCTGGTCAATCTCGGCGACGTGGTCGACCAGATTCTCCATGAAGGCGCGGTCGTGACTGACGAGGATGATCGCGCCCTCATACGAACGCAGGAAGCCCTCGATCCAGGTTACCGACTCAAGGTCGAGGTGGTTTGTGGGTTCGTCGAGGAGCAGGACGTCAGGCTGGCGCAGTAGAAGCTTCGCGAGCGCAAGACGCATCTGCCATCCGCCCGAGAACTCGTCAGTGAGTCGCTCGAGGTCCGGCTCCTTGAAGCCGAGGCCGAAGAGGACCGCGCGCGCATCCGACTCGATGGTGTATCCGCCGAGCGCCTCGAAGCGTTCGTGCAGTCGGCCATATTCTTCGAGAGTGCGTTCTTGGTCCTCCCCCGGCTCGGCGGCTTCGAGATCCTCCGCAAGCACGGTCAGGCGGTGCTCAAGTGACGTGACATGCTCAGCGGCGGTGAGCGCCTCGGCAAGGACCGATCGGCCGGCCATCTCGATCGCTTCCTGCTCCGGTGGGCCGTGGCCCACGCGGCGGGGGGGGGGGCTGACGCCCTCATCGGGGTTTTGGGGACCGGGGTTGATATCGGGGGGTGTCGTCTTGCCGGCCCCGTTCGGCCCCACGAGGGCGATGCGATCCCGCGCGCCCACGCGCAAACGCGCGTCCTTGAACAGGACGCGCGCACCGAAGGACTTGCTGACGTTGTCTACGGAGAGAATCACAGCCGCTGACTATAGCACCTCACGCTCCGTTTCCGACCTGCTCGGCGCGGGGAAGCTCTCTACAACTCGGCAAACGTTCCCAGGAGGCGGCAATGGGCGTCACGAAGTCAGTCGTTGTGATCGGCTCGGGAGCGGCGGGACGCAGCGCGGCCAAGTCCCTGGCGGCTTCAGGTCACAGCGTGACGATCGTCGAGTCGGGCAAGGTCGGGGGCACGTGTCTTTGGCGAGGCTGTATCCCCAAGAAGGCGCTCTACGTGGCAGCCCGTGCTGCGCGACACGCCCGACGCGCCGGACAGTTCGGAGTGGAGTGCACCAACATCTCGGTGGACTGGCCTGAGGTGCTGGCGTGGAAGTGGCACGTTCAGGAGTCGTTCGCGGGCGACCAGGATGCCCTTCTGACCGCCCGCGGCATCAGAGTGCTGTGCGGAGGTGCCCACTTCGTTTCCGACCACGAGGTTGCGGTGGGTGCGGAAACGCTCTCTGCCGACCACGTAGTCATCGCCACGGGCTCCGTTCCGGTGCTTCCGGAGATTCCGGGAGCCGATCTGGGCGACACATCCGAGGACGCGCTGCGCTACCCGGCTCCTCCTCGCTCTCTCGTGATTCTGGGCGGCGGGTTCATCGCGATGGAGCTGGCAGGCATCTTCGCGTCCTTCGGCACCCGTGTCGACGTTATCGAACGCGGACCGAGAATCCTATCGATGCTGGACCAGTCACTTTCCCGAGCGGCGTGTGCCCGACTCACCGAGATGGGCGTGCGCTTCCACACGAATACGACTCTAGCTGGCGTCTCGAAGGGTGACGAAGGGCTGGTGGCACTGCTCGCCGGCTCAGAGGATTCCGCGAGGGAACTGCCGTGCGATCGGCTGCTCTTCGCAGCCGGGCGCAGGCCGAATCTCGACGACCTCGACCTGGCCGCCGCCGGCATCGAAGTCGACGATCGTGGCCGTCTGAGGCTGGACGCATCGCTACTGACGACCAACCCGCGAGTCTGCGCCTGCGGCGACGCCGCAGGTGGAATGATGCAGACCCCGGTAGCATCTCTACAGGGGAGCACCGTGGCGCAGTCCATCTATACCGGAACACCGCACATCGCCGATCTCTCGGCGGTCCCCATTGCGTGCTTCACGAGCCCGCAACTGGCCACCGTGGGTCTGACCCCCGAATCCGCCGAGAAGGCCGGTATTCCGGTGCGCGTGAACCGCATTGGCTCGGACGACACCGGAGCGGCCATCGCGGACGACGAGAGAGACGCTTTCGTGCAGCTGGTCATCGGCGAGACTGACGGAGTGATCCTGGGCGCACAGATCGCCGGCCCAACAGCGAGCGACCTCGTCTTCGCCGCGGCCATCGCGGTGCGTACTCGCCTCCCAGCTGCCGACCTGCAGGGGATTCTGGGAGTGCATCCGTCTTACGCGGAAGCCGAGAACTACGCCGCTTGGTAGACGCGGCCAGCAGGCCTGACTAGGGCATCAGATAGAAGGCGACACCCTCGTAGCGCCACTTCTTGCGGTTCGCCTTGCTCAGGTAGTACTTCTTGGAGGAATCGTTGGAGATGAACAGGTGTCCACCGTTCTTCTTGCTCGCGAACCGGTAGACCGGGCGGCCGGCAGGGTTGACCGACGCCGAGAACGCGACGCCCCGGTAGGAGTACTTCCTGGGTTGTGATAGCCGCTGCCGCTTCGTGCGTTCGGAAATCGTGTACGTGTACACGTTCGTCTTCTTGTTGAGGAACTTGTACACCGGCACGGGATTCACTCCACCTGAGGTGTTGACACTCGCCATCGTGCCTCGATACGAGTAGGTCTTCGAGGCGCGAGAGAGCTTGTACTTCTCGGCGGGTGACGTGGTGTACAGGTACGAGCCGCTCTTCCTGTCCTGGAAGGCGTACACGGGACGGATCGCCGGGTTGGCGAACGGGTCACCAAACCACCTCCAGTGGATGAGCCAGAAGCTCGCGTTGCCGGAGAGATGGTCCCCGTCCTTGGTGTTCTGATCCGGGTATGGCTGATTCGCACCGATGCTGGGGTTGTAGACATACAGCTTGTATGTGGCGATATTGCCTGTTCGAACACCCGGTGGCGTGTAGCTGTTGGCGAGGCCCGGCTTCCAGAGCGGAACCGTCGACCCGTTCTTGCCTTCACCGTAGCCATCGAGCCGCTGGGCTGCATACCAAAGCTGGTTGCCGAATCCCCGGTACCGCTCATTGCGCGGGGAGTTGTCAGGTACGCCCATGCCCACAGCCCAGTCAAGCTTGTAGGCCAAGGTGGTGCCCGTGTAGGAGCCCGTGATCAGGCTCTGCTCCTTCTGCAGCATCACCAGCAAGACCTTGGGGCTGATGCGATAGGCCCGGGCTGCCTCGAAGATGATGGTCGATGCGGGAGCTACCGACCCGTTGTCGTGGCGCGCGAACGACCGAGTGGCGAGGACACTGCCCTTGGACTGCAGAAACGCCTGAACATCGGCGCTGGTGTAACTGTCGTCTGCACGCATGTTGTCGTCGGATATGACGAGATTGGGATTGAAGACAGCCGCGAACGCTGACGATGCGAATACCAGGGTGGCGATGATCGAAACGACCAGCAGAGCGGTGATTCTCGGGAGGGTGAGAGTCGTGCGACTTCTCGCTGAAGTGTGGGACACGGGTCGGTCTCCTCAGTGCTCCGGGGCGAAGGACGGCTACGGCAACGGCTAGGATTCTCGCCAACGGGTAGTCTAACCCCATAGCTTCCCCGCAGCATTAGAGGGTTCACATAAGGAAATGACCTCAAGACCCGCTCCGACACCGCGTGGATCTGCCCGGACGGTCGAATCCGCTTCACAAAGTGCCTAGTCAGGGGCTCATCACATGAACGAGTTGTTTGCGAAGACGATCCCGCTCGCGCTCGGGGCAATGGTCAGTCCGACCTTGCTGACTGCAGTGATTCTTGTGCTGTCCGGGAAGGTCGCGCCTCGAGCGCGCTCTTGGGCCTTTGTGGCTGGCGGATCCATCGCCCTTGTGGGCTTCACGATCGCGGTGCCATGGGTGGCCCAGTTGATGAAGTCGGTGAACCCGCTGGCCATCGAGTGGGTGGACATCGTTTTCGGCGTGATACTACTGGCCCTCGCCGTACGAAAGCTGGCCACCCGGAATCGCCCCAGCGCTGAGACCTCTCGCGCACCGCGTCACGAAGCGACGGCAAAGCCGCGGCTCGGCGAGTACTTTGGATTCGGCGCCCTGATGATCGTCACGGATGCGAGCTCGCTTGTGCTCTACATCGCCATCATGAAGGAGGCCGGCGTCTCCGACGCGCCTGATGCGGCGCGGCTCGCGGCCGTAGCGATCGGCTACCTGGCGGTCATGATTCCGGCACTGATTCCGGCCTGCATAGCCACGGTCGCTCCCAAACAGACGGACACCGTCCTCAAACCGCTGGGTGCGTGGGCGAAGAAGCATTCCACGGCGATCACCGTGGTCATCTGCGTTGTCTTCGGAGCTTACCTGCTGCTGAAGGGGCTCCTGCCGCTGATTCGCTAGGCCGACAGCGGCCTAGATGAGACTGACCTCGTTCGTCGCGGCAGTGAACACGTAGCACAGGGTGTTGTTGGATTCCGTGTCTGCCGGCTTGAGGAAGAATCCGGCGGTACCCTCGTGATACGCGGTGGTCGTTCCCACCAGGATCTCGCCGTCCTTGAAGGATGCCTTGATCCGATGCTCGCCCGACTCGGTCGGCCTCTCCAACTCGATCTTCTCAACGTGGGACGGGTTTCCGTCGTAGTCTTTGACGTAGAAGAGAGCTTTCAGGTCCTCAGTCCGAATCGGAAACGGCGTGCCAACCGGGGCGGTGACTACCGTCATGTGGAAGAGGCTCTTAGACGGCGCGAAGTCGAGCGTCGTCCCCTTGACCAGCCGCCCATCAGCGAAACGTGCGATGAGCTTGTTCATGTGGCCCTCCTCGGAAGGCGTGCCCTCTCGGAAGATCATCAACGAGACCGGGCACACTCTGGGTATTCCCCGTGATTCTAAGCCCAAACATCACGGTTGGCCGCATACCCGCCGAGGATACGCGTCACAGAACCGCACTATTGCGGATTGTTGGATGTCGTACTCCTCGATGCCGACCCGGTCAGCGACGACCGGCCCGCCGCCTATTCCACATGGCGCGGCGCAGCGTACCTGAGGCGACCCTGCGACCAGTAGGCTAGTTCCTGAAACGGATGGTAGCCAGCCCATCCGTGCCAACGCCCGAGTCACCCGGCGGATGGTAGCCGGCGCTCGTCGACAGTTCTCCTGCCGAATCCAGGTAGCTCACCTGTGTCCGCTCCACGTATGGGGTGTTGTCGAGACGCAGCTCCGAAATCTTCTTCCGGTACACGCGCATCTCGATTCCCCGAATGCCTTCGGGCGAGGCAAAGTCCGCGCGAAGCACCGCCGTGACCCAGGGCGTGTCGTTCCCCACCACGTCCTCGTTTGCGTCAATCTGCTTGACGTAGTAGCGGGTATCGTCCGGATCACCGCCGTACGAATTGATGAGGCGATGCACGCCCCTGCTGTCTCGGAAGATGTCGAGGAGCTCGGAGGACTGCTGCCGAGTCAGCAGGCTGCTTTCGTAGTTCTCAACGTCAGAATGGAGGTCGCTGGTGACAGCGTGCCCTCGCGCCCCGGACACTTTCCTGGATCGAGTACCCCATCGCCGACCGCCGAGAACTGGATCCGTACCCTCTTCGTACGGCGCCGGTTCGTCCTCGACAATTACGACAACCGGCGTCGAGACCGTCACCGCGATGATGTCGGGCGTGGGCGCGGGTGCCGACAGTGTTGCAGCGGCAGAGGCCACCAGTTGGCTTGACGAAGCGGACGGATCCGATGCAATGGCCGATGACATGGCCACGAGTCCGGTGAGAACCGAACCGAGAACGGTACCGATCATGACCGCTGCAATGGTGCGTCTCATGGCCGTTGCTCCCCTTGAAGCCCAACATATGTCAATAGCATACCCCTGCTTGGGCCCTCCGTACCGAGGAACTGCCTGCTTGGTGGAGCGGGAGGCGGGAGTCTACTTCACGCGCACGCCTCTGGTACTGCTGTCCGATGCCGTGTAGGTTGTCGTGCCTATCACGCCCCCGGAATACTTGGCGACGAAGCGCCACTTGCCCTTCTTCGTGGGCTTGAAACTGTAGCTGTAGCTGCCGGAGGAGACGTTGACCCGAGCCGAGCCCGCGCTCTTCCAGGTCTTTCCAACCAGCCGCTGCTTGACGATCGTGACCGTGCCGGTCGCGGCCGAGGGGACAACGGTACCCGTGAGTTTGAGGGCCCTCTTCACCTTCACTGAGGACGGCCCCGAGAGCTTCGTCGCAGTGGAAACCGTAGTCGGAGCTGGGGCGTTGTTGGTGTCGGCGTTGTTGGTGTTGGTGAACGCGGCCTGCGCGATGGGGCTTCCAGTCCAGTTGGTCTTGAAGGCGCGCGCCTTCAGGGTCCAAGACCCCGGAACATTGACCGGCGCCGAGTAGACGGCCGATGAAACGGTCGGGTCGCTACCGTTGGTCGTGTAACGAATCGTTGCGCCAGCGGTCGTACAGGCGATCGTGACCAGTTGCGGGCTGCTGAACGTGCCTCCGTTGGGAGTGAACGTCGGCGCCGCCACTGTGCCTACAGGATAGACCACGAAGGTGACCGGGACGTGAAGCGGCGATCCCTGGACCGGCGTGCCGTCAACGCCGTTGCTCCACATCTCCACAAGGACGTTTGTGGTGTACGTGCCCGGCGCCAACCCTGCGGTCTGTGGCGAGACATAGAACGTGCCTCCGCTGAACGACACCTGAGCCCACGCCGCGGGTGCAGTAATCCGAGTCCACCATGCTCCGTAGTCGGATCGGCGCACCGTGAGCGCCTGCGTCGAGGGGTTGCCGCCCCCCGCTGTTGCGGAGAACCACATGCTCGTCGGGCTCATCACAAGGTATGGTGCCGAGGGAGCCTGTCCGGTACCGAGGCACGTGTAGCACATGATCGTCCCGGTCATCTGACAGACGTTGCACGGCCACAGCTCCATGTAGCCGCCGTAGCCGATGATGAAGTAGGTACCAGCGCCTCCACACGCGGGGCAGATGAGCCGACCGACACCGCCGCACGTCGGGCATGCCGCCAAGACCTTGACGGCGCCGACGGACGAACTGGTCAGCCCTGGCAGCGAACCCGTACTCTCCGTGCCCGCAAGGGCTGTCGCAGGGAGTATCGCGACTGCAATGCAGAAGACGAACACACAAAGTGCAAGGCGGCGTAGAGACATGACCGAACACCTCCCGAACCGATGGAGAGGCTCTACGCGCGCCCGGCATTTAGCGGCCTCGTACAATTACGATACCCTCTTGCTATGCCATCGCGCACGTACTTACTAGGCCAACGGCGTAGATGTCGTTGCCAACGGCCAAAAGTCACGACTTTCGCCCGGCCGTCTAGTTCCACGAGGGCGCCCAGCCCGGATTGAGTCGTCGGCAGTCAGCTCCGACGGGAGCGGGTACTTCGAAGTGGAGACTGATAGCACGAGACCCCGGCATCTGAGCCAGGGCCTCGATTCGTCGCTGGTAGGCGAGGGTGGAGGGTCTTGTAGTTCCCTGACCCTACCTCACGGGGTCGCCCTGAGACCTCAACAGCTCCTTGGCCTCATACATTCGCCGGTCTGCAGCGACGAGAATCTCCTCAAGTGATCGCTTGTCCGCTGGATCCGACCACTCAATGCCGTAACTGAAGGAAAGCTGAGGCTCTCGTAGGGTCATTCGGGAACACGCCTCAAGGCGCCGCACCAGCAATTCGGGATCCGCATCAGATGCCATGCGAGCGAGTATGGCAAACTCATCACCGCCGAGACGTGCGATGACGTCGGCCGATCGCAAGGCCCCGCGGAGAGCCGACGCCGTCTCGCGAAGTGCGGAATCGCCCTCGGCATGGCCGTGCGTGTCGTTCACGAACTTCATATCGTCCAAGTCAAGATAGACGACTCCAACCGAAATGCCCTCAAGTCGCGCGCGCGCAAGGTCCGGCCCGGCGAGCGCATGAAAGCCGCGCCGGTTGAGCAGCCCTGTGAGAGGGTCGGTATTCGCAGTTCGGTCGAGGCGCAACTCCTCATCCTGGTGGATGCCTACTGCCTCATCGAGCCGTTGAGCCGCCCTAGCCATCGTATGGGTGACGAATGCTACCGAGCCGATAAGCACGAGGGGTGGAAGTACCACCAGAACTCCTTGATAGGGCGCCAGCGCGACACCCATGACGGAAACCGCGATCAGTGTCACGGCAGTGAATACGATTGCGCCCTTGTTCCCCAGGACCACGGCGGCAATCATCACCGACACCGCAGGAAAGAGCAGTGCTGCGACCGCCAACACCGCGTCGTCACGGAAGAGCCACGATGCTGCAAGACAGACCACCAGCTGCAGCACAATCATCACCCAGCCAGGGCGAGAGAGGTCACCCGTCTTCCTCCTTGCCCACGCATAGATGCCAAGCTGGGCCAAAGCCGCCGAAACCAGGAAGGCCATGCTGGCGGCATGCAACGACCAATGAGCCCTAACCCCGATGGTGAGCAGCGGAACCATAATCAGCCCCAGGATCCCGGTCGCGAGCGAGAACCTCAGAACCACGAAGCGGCGGGCCGAGCCCATCGCAGCGTCACCCGCGGTCCGGAAACGTCGCTCCTCTCCGAGATATGCAGGCTCCTCGCGTTCGCCGAACCTGGCGGCACTGCTTGTCGCCGATCCCCCCACAGACCCCCCAAGGTCTCGTACGGCTCCTTCATGGTCCTCCCCTACATCTTGGTACATGCCGCCAATGCCTAATCGCAAAACGACTGCAAAGTGCACCAGCAAGCAGATGAGGTGCGTGGCTTGATTCAGTACCATCCCGAGTGCAGCAAACAGAAAGGCCCGCCATCCGCGTTTCCGCAGTTGACGGACCTGATGTTGCTGGTGGGCGATAGTGGACGCGCTTCGAACCATCAAACCCAGTGAGTAGTGCTCTATCCGTAGGCGACCGAGGTCTGATTGTCCGCCTCATCGATCCACAAGTCGAAGGGCTGGGCGGCGTCGATATGGAGGCACCCCTCGAAATCAGGGAAACGCCGACGAAAGCCGACGACTGTCACTCCAGTAAGCTTGTGGTCGGGGACGCTGTACTCCAGGACGAACCCTCCAGGGGTGTCAACACCAAGCGTTCTTTGTCCATCGCCGACTCTCACGAAAAGAACGTCGGCGAAAGAATCATATGCCGAAGACAGCGCATGATACGACCTGTTGACCGAAATGGTGCTCACCTCCTGGGGCGCTTACGGATGTGCTCGATATCTCCGGTCTTTCCGATAGAGTCTGTCTTGAAGAAGCTAACGATCCTACCAGGTACATACCCGTGGTCCACAATTACCTTCTGCATATCGCATGCCGAAGAAGTCTCCGGATTGATCCTGTAGTACAAAGAGTGGTCCGGAGAATGCTCCCATTGGGACTTGTAGATGTAATCGGGATCCTCAACGCATTCCTGTATGTCTTCCTTCGTGCCAGACGCGCTTCCGTGTGCGACGCGCTTGTAGTCATAGGTAGTCTGCGCAAGCACAACATCCCGACCTAGGGGGTCGGTCGAGGTCAATATGAAGATTGGGTCGGCCACGTCGGAAACCAATGCGCCTCTCGTCTAGTTCTTGTCGGCTCGCGTCAGGCCAAGTTGCTGCGCCTGGCCCTCCAGGGCTGCGATGAGCGGCAAGATGTTGGAGTGAGAGATGGTGACCCTCGCCATGAGATGGCCAGTGGGCGAACCAGCAGCTGTTGACTGAGCGTCCACCTGGAGGAAATCGATCGTCGTCTCGTGCTCCGATGAGATGACTTTGACAAGATTGGCATACTTCGACTCGAGGCGCTCTCGGTCCGCCATAACCTGCATATCTTTGAGGTCGACCTTCTCGGACCCCTTCTTCATTGCAGCACTCATCGTGCGTTCCCCCTTGATGATCTTGGATTCGCGTAGGTAGGCGCTCGGAAGATGTTACCACTTAGCAGCGCGAGCCTGGGGGACTGACGAGGTCAACGTCGTTCGACCACGGACACTCCGCGATGGGACATGTCACCTTCCGACCAAAAGGCTCTACTACTTGGTCGCACTGAGGTTCTCCAGGTCGTACACCCGCACGCGGTAGCCCGAGCTCTCAAGCATCGATACTTCCTCGTCGAAGCGAGCCACGGAATGCTGCTTCGATCTCAAGGGTTCCTCAGTCGCCTGCTCATTCCCAAGAAGAATCCAGTGATGACGGCGAGCCGAGTAGCGCGGGAAGAGGCTCTTCTCTTTGTACAGTGAGTAGCTCACAAACTCCCAGTCACCATCGCCATGGGGTCGCGCGGCCTGAAGGATGCGAAAGCAACCTCCCCAAATCAGCACGGCAAACGATTCAGGGGGCACCTGTGTCATCACTGTCCATCGGCGGTCTAGGTCACGTTCAGCGAGGATCGCTTCATCAATTGATGCGAAGTTCTTGACAAACCACTTGTCCACCTCCGGGGTGTCCCAGATGATCACGCCATCGCGATATAGCTGTATGAGCGTTCCAAGACCGCACTTGTCCCCTCCGACAGTGAATTCGCCAGAGGACTCGACGTAGACTATTCTGCTGCCATCGCCCTCGAACGACCCGACTCCCGCGTCCGCGACGAGTAGGTCTGACTTCGATGGCCCCTCGTCGTTCACAGATGGGTTTGCTGAGTCCAGCACTCCAGCCTTCGCTCGCGCGAATTCCTCGTCGGTCAAACTGCCTGCACTGTGTAGAGCTGCCAGCCGCTCCAAGTCCTGGATCCGGTCCAAAAGAATCCCCCCTTCACGCAGCGCGACAAACCGTCCTCACTATATGCAGACTCTCCAAATGCTCATCTTTGGCCAACTTCTGCAGGGCGACATGGTTTCCTACGAGGAAAGACGCCCCTTCAAGTATCTCCGTAGAGACCCAAAAGGGGCGTTCTGTCATCCATGACGGGCGATGGTTGGACGCGCTTCGAACCTCCGACACGCAGCTACAGACCGAGTGATTCCATCCAATCGGCAACTGCTAGGACCTGCTCGCTGTTGGCACTCCCCTTTATGCGGTTCGCCAACATGCTCATGACTATCACGTTGCCTGGCACATATCCCATCGACGGACGCAGACGGTCCAGGGCCGGAGAGTCGTCCTTCATGATGGTGTTGCCCTGTCCAATCCGAATCCCCAGCACAGGGCATCTCTCGGGAACGTGAATGTCGTCGAGTGATATCGCGAACGGCAGGCCCTTATTCCCCGCCCTCGTCTGGGCGCGATGTAGCATCCGATACTCGGGGCTGCGGCTGCGTCCATGCGTCGTGAATGTCTCGGAGGCGCGGTCACTCTGAAGGCATCCGCAGCTAGCGGTCCGACCGCTTGTAAGCGCAGTAGTCGGAACTTGGGCCGTCGCTCCGCAATCGCACCTGCACTCCCATACGACATTCGCATGACGCCGCTCAGTGGTCTCCGCGACAACGGTCAGGCGTCCAAACCTGCTTCCAACAAGATCTCGTCTAGAGCCCATGCGCCCTCATCCAGTTTCCAACCGTTCTGACTTGTTCACTTGTGCAGTTCTGCTTGATCCTGTTCGCCAGATCGCTAATTACCACGACGTTGCCAGGCACATATCCCAGCGCCGGGCGAAGTCTGTCCAGGGTTGGTGAGCCGTCGTGCTTGACACCGTCACCTCGCGTCAGCGGAATTCCCAGCGCCGGACATACGTCCGGTACATGTACATCGTCTAATGTGATCGTGAAGGGTAGCCCGAGCATCTGCGCTCGGTCTCGCGCGGCCTTCAACATGCCCGCTTCGGCCGTCCCCGTCATGCCGTGTGTTGTGCTTGCGGCCACAACTCGTTCCCTCATGAGGCAACCGCAACTCTGTGTCACGCCCTGGAGAAGGTTGTTTCCCCGAACAGTCACAAGTGCTCCGCAGTCACATTCGCAGCACCAGTTGTTGCGGATCCCCTCCTGATGCAGAACCACAAGTCGCCCAAATCGGCGGCCTTCAATGTGCTGCATCCTCTGGGAGTGGAACTCCCTATAGAAGCAGCCGCAGCTCTTGGTGGAACCGGTCGTAAGCCCCTGCGTGGTCACTTCACTCAGTTCTCCGCAATCACATCGGCATCTCCAGACAACGTGCGCATTCCGCCGCTCGCCACTGTCTGCAACTACCACGAGGCGTCCGAATCGTCGGCCCACTAGGTTGTGTCGCCCAGACATCTAGTTACTCGACCACCAAGGGGTCAGCCGCAACTCATCGAAAACACTCCGGCCCAGGCCGTCCAAACCAGGGAATAGCGAGTTTGCCGTAATGTTCATCGCATGAAGACGCGCCTGCATCTCAGTCTTGAGACTCGCGGGGATCACATATCTCTTGAATATCGTGTGTCCCTCTCCACCGTGTACCGAACCGTAGACAATCCGATCCGCGGTCAAGTCATGCGGTTCAAGCAACTCAGTGGAGTACATGAACTCACTCTGCTGGGCAATCATCCGGTCCGTTGGGCGTGGACACGAGATCATCGCCATGCTGACTTCATACTCCTCTCCCAAGAGCGATGCACGGAGGTGCCTTGCGGATTCTCGATTCGCAAAACCAGGTTCATCGCGCCTAATTGAGAGTGCCCATCCAAGGTGCGCTGCGTCCATCGTAAACACCGCACCATCAGTGGAAGATTCGTCACTCACGGCAAAGTACAATGCAACGAATGGTGAGTGGGTCCAATCGAGTAGCCGCGTCGGGGCCCTGTAGTGCTGCATCATTTCCAGCCAGAAGAGCAGATCCTCGGGTGCATGTCGTGCGCATTCATCCGAATAGAGGTGCGCTTGCCGGCGAAAGTGCTCGACGCTCTGTCGCTCCATTACGAGCGCTTGCCCGACATCGTCAATCTGCATTTCGCGAAGCACCCTGAGTAGTGATGGCACAAGGTGCCACTCGGAGTCAGCCTGCCCGCGAAAGGTGGTCGAGCCCTCAGGCCCACTAGATGACGTATCCGAGGCGATCCGAACAAAGTGATTCCAGTCCGCAACCGTCACGGTCTGCTCCCACACTGTAGGTCCCTCCTCCAGGGTTCGTTCGCACATGATGATTAATCCCCAGCATCACGTGGCGCCACATGGAACACTACGCGAAGGTTCTGAGGTGCGCCACACACCGCCTAGCCTCCGTGCGTTAGACTCGCCAGATGGCTGTACCGGATGACATTAGGAGGCAGGAAGAGCGTGCTCAGGCCGCTAGTCTGATGCTGCCTTGGAAGCCGCTGGCTGAGGGCTATGCAGCTCACGCAGACGTGAGCCTGTCTGAGATCGCTGATGCCTCGGACGAGTTCCTCATCGGCATCATGCATGAACTCGGATTCTCACGCGCAGACATGGTCAATGACATCCCAGGTCTTCAATCGCTTACTCCTGAGAACCAGCAGAAGTGCTTGGATGCTATCGGTTTCGAGAAGTGGACCGTTGAGAACATTCGGCGAGGCGCTCGCGAAGAGACACCACTTCCACTTGGAATCGGCGTTGGCGGCGTCTGGATCGACACGACCTATGGCGAGGATTGGGCCATGGTATGGGCGGTAGCTACCCCCCACACACATCCCGACGCGATGGCGAAGACGTTCCTGCGCAAATGTCGCGTTGCCTTCGGCACTCAGGCCTCCAAGGACGTATCACAGTACTCAACGCGTGGTCGAGCACACGTCTTCTCCCCCGAGGAAATGGCTGCAATGCACCAGCGGGGCATGAGCTACCGCGAGATCGCCATTCAGAGCCTCCGCGAGGAGATCCCCGAAATCATCGAGCGGCCCGAAGACTTCAAGTCCCAGATCAATGATGAACGCGACCGCATCATTTGGGTCATTCGCGCAGCTCGCAAGCTATGGAGTTCCCGCATGCCTGAGGACTCCATAGGCTAGAACCACTCCCTGTCAGATTCCCCTTCAAGGTCATTCGATTCCTTGGAGGTGAGATACGTGACATGCAACCACGAGATCGGCTCGAAGCTTCGGCAAGCGCTCGAAGCACGCGGATGCGTGCTGAGCGCTGCCGAGGCCCGAACCCTCTCCGTCGCCCTCATCGATCTCGCGACCTCCGGACTCCTGGTGGCCGAGACCAGCACCGCAGCCGTCCACGGTTCCCGCGCCCCACAGAACGCGGGGGCGGTGGTCGGGTCCGGTGACCAATCCGCGACTGCCCCCACCTATAACATGGGGCAGTCTTTGTACATGCAAGGGGGTGATCGAGAGTGATCACTCCGATTCGATGCGGCGTTGACACGCTCGAAGCAACGTTTTCAGGAGATCTCGAATTCTGGGTCGGCAAGGAGTTGTCCAGGCGCAAGCGGACTGCTCAATTGGCCAACACTCCGGAACCGATCCGGCTGTGTAACGAGAACCTGTTCGTGGGAGACCGGGGCATGCGCTTCTATGACTATGTGGTGCGAAACCGCGACCTGATGCTTCTCTTCTCAGTCGGCGGTGCGATGCCTCCGATGGGGCTGCGGCTCTTCGCTGAAGGGCTCGCGTCTCGCGGTGTGACCGAGCTCTGGAGCAAGGCGAAGGAGATTGCCAAAGAGGTCGAGGTGTCTCCACTCAATCTCACGCGGATCGACGTCGCCGTGGATTTCCAGAGTTGGAATCCGTCATTCGAAGAGATGCAGCACGTGGTCTGCAAGAGCTCGTTTCGTCCGGTCTATCCCAACACCAAGGCTCCGGAGACCTTCCAGTTCGGCAAGGGGGCTGTCGTCTTGCGGCTCTATGACAAGACCAAAGAGATCGCCGTCAAAGACAAGCTGTGGTGGCATAACGTCTGGAGGCTGCTCGGCTACGATCCGTCACTTCCTGTGTGGCGGCTAGAGGTTCAGTTGCGCTCAGCAGCACTCAAGGAGCTCGGCTGTCGCGACGTGGATACCGCTCTAAACGACATATACGCGTTGTTCTGCTATGGACTCGACTGGTGCTCGCTCCGTGCGTCATCAAACGACACCAATCTGCGCCGCGCTACTGAACATCCCGCGTGGATCGATCTGCGGGAGAAGTTCGCGCCCGCACGGTCTCTCGGTCGTATTCGTCCTGTTGTCAGCACGATGAGCTACGATGCCGCCGTTGGGCGAATCGCAGGACTGCTCGCGACTGCTGCAGCCGTGACCGGAGTCACTGACTACGATGCTCTGGTGCAGGACGTGGCCGCTGACGTGCAGAAGTTCGTCCACGACAGGCGTGAGATGTCCTTCGATGAGCTAGTGGATGAAAAGCGCCGACGGTTCCTGTCCGGAAGTCAGTAGAAGGAGCGCTATGAATCCGACTGTGCCCGTGCAGCCCACCAACGGCTACCTCGTCGCTCCTGGCAGTGTTCATCGATTCGTAGAGTGGTTGGGGACAGGCGGTATTGTGCCCGTCATCTTGGTACTCATTCTCGTTGCCGCCGCCATGATTGTCGGAACCATTCTGCTTAACGCTCGAAAGGCCGCACAGCGGGATGTCCACTAGAGATTCACTGGAATAGGGGGTGAACGCGATGCAGCCCTGCGTCATCTACGCTCGTGTAAGCACCAAAGAGCAGCAGGCCGAGGGCTACTCGATCCCCGCTCAGCTCAAGGCCGTACGCGCCTTCTGTGAGCTCCAAGGCCTCTCCCCTGTCGAGGAGTTCATCGAAGCCGAGAGCGCCGGCAAGGCTGGGCGCAAGCGGTTCACTGAGATGGTGGTGTTCCTGTCCGCAAACACTCATATACGCGTCGTGGTCGCTCACAAACTGGATCGCCTGTATCGCAACTTCCGAGATCAGGTGACTCTCGAAGACTTGGGAGTGCGAGCTCGCTACGTTGTCGGCGATATCCCCGACACGCCCCAAGGTGAGCTCCTGCGCGATGTGAACCTCTCGGTTGCCAAGTTCTATGTGGCCAACCTCAGTGAAGAGGTCAAGAAGGGCATGGATGAGAAGGTCTCCCAAGGCGGGTGGCCTCACCTGGCTCCTACGGGCTACCTCAACGACAAGAACACCCGTACTCTCGTACTCGATCCAGTCAACGCTCCCCTGGTCCGTTTCGCATTCGAGCGCTATGCCACCGGAGAGGTCTCCCTGGCGATGCTTGCCGATGAGCTCTTCGCCAAGGGCTTTCGTTCCCGATCCGGAAAGCGCATGGGGTCTTCAGCGCTTCACACGATGCTGAAGAATCCGATCTACTGCGGTTCGATCCGGTACAAGGGAGCCGAGTATCCAGGCTCGCATGAACCGATCATCACCCGCGAGCTCTTCGAGGCGGCGGCACGCTCTTTTGAGCCGAACCTGACCGGACCCAAGGTAGCCAAGCACTCCTTCGCGCTGCGGGACTACCTCGTCTGCTCTGAGTGCGGCTGCAAGATCACCGCCGAGAATCAGAAGGGGCACATCTACTACCGCTGCACACACGGCAAGGGCCGTGAAGCTTGCTCGCAGCGCAAGTACACCCGCGAAGAACTCCTCTTCCAGCAGGTCGAAGAGATACTCGCCACCATTGAGATCACTCCGGACATCGTGGCTATGCTCGTGGCTGACTCACGCGCCTTGGATGCTGAGAGGCGCGATGGTGGCAGTTCTGAGGTCAAACGACTCTCTCAAGGCCTCATGGAGATCGACGCCAAGGCGTCCAGGTTGCTCGATGGCTACCTGGAAGGCGTGGTGCCCGCTGACGCTTACCGCGCGAAGGTCGATGAGCTCAGCCGCGAGCGTATCGCTTTCGAACAGCGACTCAAGACACTCTCGAACTGCGCTTTCGACGCAACCGCGCAGGTAGAAGCGTTGGCGAATACTGCTGCATCGGCTCGGACACGGTTCGCTGAGGCCTCAACCGATGGCAAGCGCAAGGTGCTCTCAACGGTACTTTTGAACGCCCACCTTGGAGACGGCGACATAGTGTCCTACCAGCTAAAACGCCCCTTCGAGTATCTCCGTAGAGACCCAAAAGGGGCGTTCTGTCATCCATGGTGGGCCATCACCACAGGTCTTGTAGCGAAGCCCGAGTATCGCTAGGCCAAAATGTCTGCCCCAATAGGTATGCTCTACACATGTCAAATCCTCGTAGACCTCGCCGCGCCAGCAAGATGGCCCCCGTCGCGTTTAGCGACGAAGTGGTCGTGGAGGAACTCACTCTTCCAGTGGTCCATTATCCCGGCCTCTATGGCTCCGTCTTCGCGTTTGCCCTGTGCCCTGAAGACATCCCCGCGATTTGCGATTGCTCGCTCGGCGCAATCGAGAACTATCTTGAACTGAGAGCGCTCGGTGGCGTACCCGCGAATACTATCCCGGACCGACGAGCCCTTCTGTCGTCGCTTTGGTTCCCCAAGAGTCTCGCTCTTCAGAGTCTGGAAGACGACAGCTTGACTTGGCTTCGGTCCGAAAGCCGAGTTTGCCATCGCTGCGCCGCGAAGAAGCCTACCCTGCGCTACTGCGACCCGATGTACGGCGGTTCGTTCAGGCAAGCGTGGGGGTGGTACATAGGCCTAGAGTTCTTGCAGCTCGGAATCGGAACCCCCTACTGCCTACCCGAAGGAGACCTGCGACCTGGGAGCAGCACTTGGCGGCGGTTCCTGCCACACAGGTGCCCTAGCGATATCGTTCCACTCATCGAGGAGGAGGCCGAGTGCTGGCTTGCCTACCGCGCGTCACAGCCGAATGAGGCAACCATGGGGTCCGAGGACCTACTTGGGGTGGCACGCAAGTCGACTCGCCAACTCGAGACAGTTGTCGAGAATAGTGCACGGCGGCAACTTGGATACAGACGCGTGGGTGACGCGTGGACCAGCGAAACGACACTCGCGTTGCTCGTTGAGCAGATCTTCAGGGGTAGTCGGGTGCTCCGGCATCACCGACCGCAGTGGCTGGAGGGCTTGGAGCTCGATATATACGTTGAGGAATTGGCGCTCGGTATCGAGTACCAGGGCGTGCAGCACTTTCAGCCCGTGGGCGCATGGGGAGGCCAAGAGGCACTAGAGGCACTTCAGGACAGGGACGCCCGTAAACGCGCCTTATGCAAAAGCCTAGGTGTCACCCTGATGCTCTTCGACTACACCGAGCCGCTTTCAGAGGAGCATCTACGTGCCCGGCTGACTGAAGTCGGAATACGCTCCGAATAGGACGTTACGTACTCCCTCGCCGTCAGTGCAGGAAGAAGGCTCCGGCACCCCCGAGCAGGCGAGGCGCAATTGTCAGGATGGAGTGCCGCCGCCTACCGATCTGAGGAACTGTGCATCACTGATGGTGTCAGTCTTCACGGACGCGTCTGCTGACATCAGTCGCCATAGAGCCACTAAGCGTGAACGGTACTCGTCATCGCTCGCATCTCGTAGCAGCGCAGCCATCAGATCGTCGTGTGCCCGTAGGACCACCGGGGAATCGGGAAACGCCGCTAGCACTCCATTTAGCGCGCAGGAGAATGCTGCGCCCTCCGTGTCATTTCGATTAGCTACAAAGGCGGTGATCACCCCAAGCTTCTGCCTTCGCCTTTCGCGCGACCCCTCGACGACCAGGGTCACAAATGTGGCAACTAGGGCACCAACGAGCCCAGAGGCAAGAGATAGCCAAATCTGGCCCAATGCAGTCCTCCAATTCGGTCGGCCGTCGCGCCCATTCTGCCGGGCGGGCAGCGCCCGTGCTGATAGAGTACCAGTGACTTTTGTCAATCATATATGCACCCAAGCAGAACCTGGGGCGCAGAGACCAGAGGCACCGATGACTGAACCGACTGACAAGGGACTCCTACAGCGGCTGCAGGCGGCGTCCCACGCTCTGCCTGTGGTCGATCTGCTCCAGGACCTTGCCGATGATGTGGCCTCTTGGAACGCGTCAGGTGTAAGCGAGAGAGAGATCGACAAGAGAATCGTCGAATGGCTTGAAGAGAACGACATGGGGTTCAATGCGTGGCACGCAGGGCTTGAGGAGGAAGGATTCCTCGCCCTAGTGCCGGGCCTCAACACGCGCCGCCTCTACGAGGTCTACGGCTTCGAGAAGTGGATGATCGAATGCGTCCGCAGCATCGCGTTCACCGATGAGCCGATACCGTTCTTCCCCTACACGGCGGGCTTCATGCTTGAGTTCCCCAACGACGACCCGCCGATGCTGATGGCGATCATGACGCCACTCACGGACCCCGATCTCGCATCGCGCCAGGTCAAGAAGAAGTGCAAAGAGTTCTTCGGCGCGAAGGCTTCCAAGGCCAACAAGCGCGACGAAGTCGAAGCGGCACGCATGCTCCAGATGAAGCGCCAGGGCATGAGCTATCGCGATATCGCCATCCAGAACCTTCGCAACAAGTACCCCGGAATCATCGAGCATCCCACGCGCTACAGGCAGCAGATCAAGACCGAGAAGTCCCGCGTGGCAAAGCGCCTGCAGTCTGCAGAAGCGACGTGGAAGGAAAGGCTCGCGGAATCTTCCACGCCTAGATAGGCCCACCGCCCATATTGCCGTCTGGGAAGCCATCCGGGCTCCCCGGAGAGGCAGGCAGTGGGGTCACAGCGCAACAGGAAAGCGGGAGACGCCCTTGAGGCCGTGCTCCGCGACCGCGACAGCGGCGCAGAGCCGGGCTCTGGGCGTTCCCTGCTCCTGGCGCTCTTGGACCTTCACGCCGCCGGGATGCTCGCGTTCGAGAGCGGCACGGCTGTCCACGGTTCCCGGCCACAGGCCGGGCCGGGGACGGTGGGCAGGGGTGTCGCGCTTGGTCTTGAGACTGGGCCCGCCTATAACATGCCCAGTCTATCTGCATCACCGGGTGAGTCAGAGTGAGAATCCGACTCCTCTATTGCGGGGTAGACACGCTGGAAGCGTCGTACGCTGGCACGCTCTCTGAGGGCCTTGCAGAGCGGCTCGACGGAGCGAAGTCGTCGGCCCAGGCAACCGATAGACCCACTCCATTCACGGTTGCCGATCAGACGCTCTATGTTTCAGCAAGCGGACAAGGCAAGTATGCCTGGGTTCTGACCGACCATCGGATGCTCGTGCGTGTACTCCGGACCACCAAAGGTATCCCCCCTGTGTCAATCAAGCTCCGTGCTGCGGCTCTCGCTTCATACGGTCACGAAGCGCTCTACGCAGACGCCTGTGCGATTGCCGCTGGCCTCGGCGAGATCGCGCCGAACACCCTGTCTCGAATCGACCTGGCCGCTGACGTACAGGGAATGGATTTCACCGACGCCGATTGCCGGAACCTTGTCTGTGCCGCGAGCTACCGCGCCACGCATGAGGACGGTGAGGGTATGACCTACCAGCTCGGCAAGGGGGACGCGGTTGTGCGCATCTACCGCAAGGACGCCGAACTTCGTGCAAAGAACAATCTCAGCTACGCGAAGGTCTGGGAGCACGGTCCTGACTACGACCCGTCTGCGCCAGTCTGGAGAGTGGAGGTACAGCTCCGTGGAAGCATCCTGCAGGAGCTCAATGCGCGGTCGGTGCCGGTGGCATTCGGTAAGCTCGGCGCACTCTTCGCCTTTGGAATGCAGTGGTGCGAGCTGCGAGTACCGAGTGCCGACTGTACGAAGAAGCGTTGGCCGGTGGACCCGCGCTGGGCGCTGCTCTCTGGATTCTGGGGTGCGAGCGCTCCAGAGCCTCGTATCCGGCGAGCGTCGCAAATGGAGCGAGAGGACGTTGTAGTGTCCAGGCTGGTTGGCGCGTGCGCATCCCTCGGGGCATACTCTGGTCAGCCCGACCTCTTGTCCGTCCTGATATACGCGCTTCCAGTGATGGAGAAGCACATCAGCGAGCGAGGTCTGGACTTCGAGAAGCTCGTCTCCGACAAGGTCGCTCGCATAGCGTCTGAGGAAGGGTTGGGATTCTAAGTGGCTCTCCCTTGCGTCATCTACGCGCGCGTGAGCACCAAGGAGCAGCAGGATGAGGGCTACTCCATCCCGGCACAACTGAAGGCTATACGCGCCTTCTGTGCCGAGCAGGGACTGACTCCCCTGGCTGAGTTCATCGAAGCCGAGAGCGCCGGGCGCGCGGGACGTACTCGCTTCGGACAGATGATCGCGTTCCTCCAGGCCAATCCCGAGTGCCTCACCGTCGTCGCCCATAAGCTCGACCGCCTGTATCGCAACTTTGCCGATCAGATCGAGCTCGAAGAGAAGCTCGGGGTCCGGGCTCGCTATGTCGTCGGTGACGTACCCGACACTCCCCAGGGTCAGTTCATGCGCGACATTCAGCTCTCAACGGCCAAGTACTATCTGGTCAACCTGAGCCAAGAGGTCAAGAAGGGTATGGAGGAGAAGGTCGCTCAGGGTGGCTTTCCTCACCGCGCGCCGACCGGCTACCTCAACGACAAGAACACCCGCTCCATCGTGCTTGACCCGTTCAGGGCTCCGCTCGTCACGTGGGCGTTCGAGCGCTACGAGACCGGGGCTGTGTGCCTGGCTGATCTCTGCGCCGAGCTCGCGGGCCGTGGTCTGGTCACCAAGAGCGGCAAACGACTCCAGGCATCCTCGCTCCAGCAGATTCTCACCAACCCGTTCTACTGCGGTCGCATCCGTCACAACGGCGAGATGTTCGCGGGGGCGCACACTCCCCTGATCTCTGTTGCACTCTTCGATGCAGTGCAGGAGCGCCTGGCCGGCAACCGAAACGGCACCAAGTCCCGAAAGCCCGAGTACCCCCTTCGCGGTGCTATGCGCTGCAAGGAGTGCGGGTGCCTCATCACTGCCGGGACGCACAAGGGGCACATCTACTACCGCTGCACGCACGGCAAGGGCAAGGGAAGCTGCTCGCAGTCCTCCTACATCGCCCAGAACGTGCTGATGGCCGAGATCGGAGCGCTCCTCGGTCGCATCGAGATAGGCCCGGAGGTGCTCGAAGCGCTCGTGACCGACTGTGAGACATACCTGGACGAGAAGGCTGCCGAGCTCAACAGCTCCCACTCTGAGTCCAGCCGCGAGATCGACACACTCAAGGCGAAGGAGAAGCGCCTTCTCGATGCGTTCCTGGAGGGTGCGGTCCCTCAGGAGGTCTACTCCGAGCGTGCCTCGGACCTTGCGACCACTCGCCGCGCTTTGGAACTCACCGTCTCTGAGGGCTCCACGGGCGCGCTGCGCTCAATACAGGAGGTCAGAGACCTGGCTTCTCAGGCTTCATCGGCTCGCGTGGCTTTCCAAGAGGCTCCTGCCGCTCGCAAGCGCGAAGAGCTCCAGAAGGTGCTTTGTAACCTCGATGTTGAAGAGGGCCACATAGCCTCCTACCAGTGGAAAGGCCCCTTCGAGCTCCTTGAAATGGAGTCCTCTGGGGCCTTCTTGCATTCATGGTGGGCGATGTAGGATTTGAACCTACGACTTCTTCCGTGTGAAGGAAGCGCTCTCCCCCTGAGCTAATCGCCCGCAGTGTATCTCGCCAAGAAGGGGTTCTCGGCAGCAGAGGAGATTATGCCACATCAGCTGCGTCCTACAAGGGCTACTCGGCCGAGCGATAGCCGTCAGGGTGCTCCTGGTGCCATCTCCAGGCGTCGACGATGATCTCGGCAAGCTCACCTCGTTCGGGGTGCCAGCCGAGCTCACGCCCGGCCTTCTCGGCAGAAGCGACCAGAACGGCAGGGTCGCCGGCCCGGCGTGGACCGAAGTCGACGGTGACTTCGCGACCGGTGACCTCGGCGCACGTGCGAACGATCTCCAGGTTCGAGTAGCCGAGCCCGTTGCCGAGGTTGAACACGCCACCCTCGCCACCGCCGCCGAGGCTCTCGAGCGCGAGCCGGTGCGCCTGCGCCAGATCGAGCACGTGGATGTAGTCGCGGACGCAGGTGCCGTCGGGCGTGGGATAGTCATTGCCGAAGACCTCGAAGCTGGACTGGCCGTCGGCCATCGCCCGCAGGATGCGCGGGATGAGGTGCGACTCCGGCTCATGCGCCTCCCCCATCGAGCCGTCGGGCCAGGCGCCGGCCACGTTGAAGTAGCGGAATCGTATCGAGCTGAGGCCCGAATCCCACCGGCAGCCCTCGAGCAGTTCCTCGAACGCGAGCTTGCTCGCGCCATAGGGGTTCACCGGCAGCGTGCGCGCGTCCTCGGTGATGGGCACCGACTCGGGTTCTCCGTACACCGCGGCCGTCGACGAGAAGACGATCGCCTCGACGCCGTGCGCCTGCATGCGCTCTAGCATCCGGGCAGGCTCGATGGTATTGGCTCGGTAGTACTTCTGCGGATCGGCGACCGACTCGGCGACTTCGATGTAGCCGGCCAGGTGCATCACGGCATCGCAGCCGGGCAAGGCCGTGTCGAGAACGTCCTCGTCGCCCACGGAGCCCTGTACGAACTCGGCGCGGGCGTCCACCGCTTCACGGTGACCGCGCTCAAGCGTATCGAGCACCACACATTCGTGTCCGGCGTCCAGCAGCACGCGTGTCGTGATCGAGCCGATGTAGCCGGCACCGCCGGTCACCAGAATCCGCATCATCGTTCCCTTCGACCGTGGATCGCTCACCGCGCGAGCGGCGTGACTCCCCGCTCCAGTGCGGCGATGACACGCGCTGCGACCTGATCGTCCCAGCGCTCCGGCAGCGGCCATTCCCGAGGCGCCGCAAGAGCATCCGCGACACCGGCGAGGATCTCGTCGCGGTTCGCCGAGACGAGCCGGTTCGAGCCGATCTCGAGCGTGATCTGACGCTCCGTGTTGCGCCGAACAGTCACGCAGGGCGTGTGCAGCATGCAGGTCTCCTCCTGGATGCCGCCGGAGTCCGTGACGACGACGGCCGCATCGTTCTGGAGCGCGAGCATATCGAGGTAGCCGACCGGGTCAACCAGCCGCACCTGCGAGCTTGCCTCGGCTAGTCCTGCACTGGCGAGCAGCGGGCGCGTCCGCGGATGCACGGGGAACAGCACCGGCATGTCAATCGCCGAGAACGCCGAGACGATCTCGGCCAGCCGCTCGTGGATATCGGTGTTCTCCGGTCGGTGCACGGTAGCCAGCACGTAGCCACCGGGCTCCAGTCCCAGCCGAGAGGCCACGCCGCGCTCCGCGAGTGCGGGGACGTTGCGCAGGACCGACTCGGCCATGATGTTGCCGACGAACACTACTCGATCCGCGTCGATCCCCTCGGCAGCGAGGTTCTCGGCGGCGGTAGGTGTGGGCGTCAGCAGTAGCGAAGACAGCTGGTCGGTGACGAGGCGGTTGAGCTCCTCGGGCATCGACATGTCGCCGCTGCGCAGGCCGGCCTCGAGGTGGACCACCGGGACGCCGATCTTGCTGGCTGCAAGCGCGCCCGCAAGCGTGGAGTTCACATCGCCGACCACGAAGAGCGCGTCGGGCTTCTCGGCGACGAGCAGCTCCTCGAGGGCGATCATCGCGCGACCGGTCTGCACGGCGTGAGTCCCCGACCCCACGCCGAGAAACCACGTGGGCTCGGGCAGATCGAGATCCGAGAAGAAGACGTCGGACATAGACGCGTCATAGTGCTGACCGGTATGGGCGATCGGCGCCTCGATGCCGGCTGCGGCGAGCGCGGGCATCAGTGGACCGATCTTGATGAAGTTGGGTCGCGCACCCACGACAACGATGATCCGCATCAACAGGCTCCTCGGACGAACGGCGGGACGCTGACAACTCGACGAATGATAGTGCATCGCCGCCGAGATGGCTGTCGCGGCGAACGATCCGGCATCAGTGCTGCGCCTTCAGGTACGACAGAATCCCGTCGGCGAGACCCTGGGCGAGCAGATCCTGGTAGTTCGGGCTGACCAGCAGCCGGTCCTCAACGCGGTTCGACGGGTAGCCAACAGCCACGAGCACAGCAGGTACGGTCGAGAAGTTGAAGCCGGCCAGGTCTCCCCGCTCGGCAACTCCCCGGTCAACCGCACGCGTTCTCTTCACGACAGCGGACTGCACCGCCATGGCCGCGTGCTGGCTCCTCGCGGCTATCGGCGCTGTCCAAGCAGCCGACGCAGGGTAGAGCGTGTACACACCGCTCAGCGTCTCGTCGGTGTTGCTGTCAGCATGCAGACGAACCAGCAGGTTGGCGCCGGCTGCGCTGGCAAGCTGCGCGCGCTCGGCGTTCGAGATGTTCACGTCGTTGGTAGTACGCGTCATCACCACGGTCACGCCAGCGGCTTCGAGGCGTCGCTTGAGGTTCGTCGAAATCTGCAGGACGGTCTCGTACTCGGGTGCGCGCGTGACAACACCCGTGGTCCCGCCGGTGATCCTGGGCTTGCGCACCGCCGAACCCGGACCGAGCGGCTCGGTCTTGCTGTCGGTATGGCTCTGGTGACCCGGATCGATGAACACCACGAATGACGTCTTCTTGACCTTCGGCTTGGCCGCGCCCTTCTTCGCCGAGGCAACCTCCGGCAGCGCGACGGTCACGACGGTGCCCGTGCGCGCGAGACCGCCCGGAGCCGGATCCTGCGACGAGATGGTCGGCTCAGCCGATCGCCCGGGGGCTTCTCGGCGAACGACGGCGGTCAGGCCTGCCGCATTCAGCATCAGCTTGGCCTCGTCGAGCTTGAGTCCCACCAGCGCCGGCACTTCGACGGGCGTAGCGCTCGACTCCACCGTCCCGGTGGCCAGCCGAGTCGTAACCGACTGCCCCTTCGCGCTCTGCGGCGACCCTCCGGGACGCTTGAGCCCTCCTCGCGACACGTAGAAGCCGAATGCCAGCAGCAGGATGCACGCGCCAGCCACTGCCGAGACGACCACCCAGTTGACCCGCGGCATCGCCCATCGATGTGCGGGGCGCCGCGTGGCGTGCTTGGCGCTGTGTCGCCCCATGCGGCTCCTCTCGGACTGGCGGCGTGACTCACGTCCGCCGGGCTGCGCAGTGCGGTAGTGGCGTCGTGGTGGGCCCGGTAGGATTCGAACCTACAACCAAGGGATTATGAGTCCCCTGCTCCACCATTGAGCTACGGGCCCTCGCGGTGTCAGCCGCATCGGATGATTCTAGCGCAACCAACGCATACGAATCGTCCCCGTTGCAAAGGCCGCCCGGCGTTCGTATACTGTCGTTCGCTGCCTCCGGGTGGCGCAAACAGATTCCTCGGTAGCTCAATGGTAGAGCGTTCGGCTGTTAACCGAAATGTTGCAGGTTCGAGTCCTGCCCGGGGAGCCATCAAACACACGAAGGCCTCGCAGATGCGAGGCCTTCGTTGCTTATCAGGGTGTGATACCGCCTACTCCAGATAGTCCTTGAGCTTGCTCGACCGGCTCGGGTGGCGCAGCTTGCATAGCGTCTTGGACTCGATCTGACGGATGCGCTCGCGCGTCACGCCAAACTCCCGGCCGACTTCTTCAAGCGTGCGAGGGTGCCCGTCGGTGAGTCCAAAGCGCAGTTCGATGACCTTGCGCTCGCGCTCGGCCAGACCATCGAGCACTTTCGACAGCTGCTCCTGCAGCATCGAGAAGCTCGCGGCGTCCGGAGGAACGACCGCTTCACCGTCTTCGATGAAGTCGCCAAGCTGGCTGTCTTCTTCGTCGCCGATAGGCGTCTCGAGGCTGACCGGCTCCTGGCTGATCTTGAGGATCTCGCGAACGCGGTCGGCGGTCATCTCCATGAGGTCGCCGATCTCCTCGGGAGTAGGCTCGCGCCCGAGCTCCTGGAGCAGACCGCGCTGAACTCGGATGAGCTTGTTGATGGT
>CAZIPT010000009.1:0-43975 GCA_964541375.1 uncultured Eubacteriales bacterium | reverse complement strand
CACTGCCAGATCAACGACAAGTACTGCTGCATTGACGGACCGGTGTTCACGTACGCCGAGATCCACGAGCTTGAGGAGGCGATCTAGGATGCCCGAGACCCGGAAGCCCACGCTCGCCTTCTTCGACTTCGCCAGCTGTGAGGGCTGCCAGATCGAGTTCACCAACTACGGCGACGCGGCAACTCTCGAGCTGCTCAAGCACGTCAGCATCGTGGAATTCCGAGAGGCGATGACTGAAACGACCACCGACAGGATCGATATTGCGTTGGTCGAAGGCAGCTTCACGCGCGAAGAAGACCGCGCGCGGCTTGAGCTGATTCGTCGTCGCGCGCGAGTCGTTATCGCGTATGGAGCCTGCGCCTGCACCGGGGGCATCAATGCGCTGAAGAACCACCAGGACGACTTCGCCGAGTACGTCTACGGCGAAGACGCCGATATGCCCCACCTGCGCAGCGGAACTGCTCGGCCGATCTCTGCGGCGATCAAGGTCGACTACGAAGTGCTGGGCTGCCCGATGAGCAAGGAAGAGCTGCTCCTGGTCATCTCGAACCTGCTCCACGGAACGAGCTACGTGGCGCCAACCTATCCGGTCTGCGTGCAGTGCAAGCGCCGCGAAACGATCTGCCGCTTCGATGAGGACGACTACTGCATGGGCCAGGTGGCGATCGCAGGCTGCGGCGCACCATGCCCGGCCCACGGCGTCCCCTGCGAGGCCTGCCGGGGCTTCGTCGACGACGCGAACCTACCCGCGCTGGAAAAGGTGCTGATCGAGCGTTCCGGCTTCAGCCGCAAGCGCGCCGTTGGCAAGTCCCGCATGTTCACCGCGAATCTGAGGAGCTAGCGCGACTATGCCTCAAGACATCAGCATCGACGTACACCACCTGACCCGGGTCGAGGGCCACGGCAACATCAAAGTGGACGTCAAAGACGGCGTCGTGGAGCGTTGCGAGTGGCAGGTGCCTGAGGCGCCGCGATTCTTCGAAGCAATGTGCCGCGGTCGGCACTACTCTGAAGTCGCGCGCGTCGTGAGTCGCATCTGCGGGATCTGCTCGATTGGCCACACGCTGGCGTCCGTGAAGGCGACTGAGGCCGCCTTGGGGATCGAGGTCACGCCGCAGACGGTCAGGCTCCGCACGCTGCTCAAGCACGCCGAGAACTTCGACAGCCACGTGTTGCACGTCTACATGCTCGTCGCGCCGGACCTCTTGGGCGCGCCGTCTGCCTTCGCGCTGGTTCCGACTCACGCCGACGTAGTGGCTCGCGCTTTGCGGCTGAAGCGCCTCGCCCACGAGTGGGGCTCGCTCATCGGTGGCCGCACCACGCACCCCACTACGGTACTGCCCGGCGGCTTCTCGAAGGTACCGACCGAGGCGGAACTCTCGGCGATGCGTGACAAGCTTGCCGCTGCGGTCCCGGACCTTCTGGCAACGCTTGAGACGATTGCGTCGCTCGCACCGGCCATCCCCGTGTTCGACCGCCCCACCGAGTACATGGCGGTGTCGTCGGACGAGGAATACGGGCTCTACGATGGCTGTGTTCAGACGATCCTTCCCGACGGCGACCGCGCAGTCTACGAGGTCGCCGACTACCGCACGTGCACTAACGAATACGTCACCGAGGTCTCCACGGCCAAGTACACGCGCAATCGCCTGGACAGCTACGCCGCGGGTGCGCTCGCGCGTTTCAATGTCAACTACGACCAGCTGCACCCCGAGGCCAAGAAGGTGGCGGAGTCGCTCGGCATGACCGCTCCCTGCACGAACCCTTACTTCAACTCGGTGGCCCAGGTCGTTGAGATCGTGCACTCCGCTTACGAGGGCCTGCGCCTGTTCGACGAGCTGATCGCCGAGGGAGTGGTCGAAGAGCCTCTGGTCCAGCCGACGCGCTTCGGCTCTGGTGTCTCCGCCGTCGAGGTCCCCCGCGGCATCCTGTTCCACGAGTACGCCTACGACGACGAGGGCCTGTGCACCGACGCGAACTGCATCATTCCCACGGGCCAGAATCACGCGAACATCCAGGCCGACTTCGACGCGCTGCTGCCTCAGCTCATGGCCGCCGACAAGACCGAAGACGAAATGCGCCTGGCGTTCGAGATGCTCGTGCGCGCCTACGACCCGTGCATCTCCTGCTCCACGCACTACCTCGACGTCGAGTTCGTCCGCTGACGCGCGTGCGCTACCTGATCGGCATCGGGAACTACTATGGCCGAGACGACTCGATCGGGCTTCGCATCGCCGAGCACATCGGTGAGGCCGGCCTCGACCGGGGCTTTCGCGCGGTGGACTTGGGCGGCAACCTGCTCGACCTCGTCCACTACCTCGACGCGGAGACCGAGCAGGTACTCATCGTCGACTCCGCGCGGATGGGACTTGCGGCGGGTGACTTCGCGTTCTTCGCACCCGAGCAGGCTCGGAGCCGCAAGGCACTTGCGGGCATCAGTACCCATGAGGGCGACCTGCTCAAGGTGCTCGAGTTCGCCGGCGCGCTGGGCGGCGAGCTGCCACCGGTCACGATTCTGGGCATCGAGCCGGCCGAGCTGCGGGACGAGCCCGGGCTCTCGGACGAGCTTGAGCGTCGGTTTGACGACTACGTCGCCGAGGTGCTTCAGTTCTTCGCCGACCGCGAGATTGACGCCTGAAAGCACAGAAAGGGCGGCCTCCGCTTGGAGACCGCCCGTTGCATACTGTGCGGTACTAGTCGCCGAAGAAGATGGCGACCTCGCGCTCTGCCGACTCCGGCGAGTCTGAGCCGTGCACGACGTTTGCGTCCATGATCAGGCCGAAGTCACCGCGGATGGTACCCGGTGCTGCCTCCTTGGGGTTGGTCGCGCCCATGAGTTTGCGGCACACGACGACCGCGTCAGGTCCCGAGATGACCATCTTCACGACCGGACCCGAGGTGATGTAGCTGACGAGTCCCTCGTAGAACGGCTTGCCCTCATGCTCGGCGTAGTTCGCTGCAGCCTGCTCCCGCGTGAGCGTGCTCATCTCCATGCGCACGATCTTCAGACCGGTGTTCTCGAACCTCTGGACGATCGCGCCGACCAGTCCGCGTGCGACGGCGTCGGGCTTGATCATGATGTACGTGTTCTGATCCACTCTGTGGTTCCTCTCCTGCATGGTTTCGGTCAGTTCAGTCGTGCAACCTGCGGCTAGCTGCCGCCGGTGGAACGCCAGTCGTTCTCAACGCCGGTGACCTTCCAGCCGACACCCTCTCGGCGAAGCGTGAACGTGTAGTGAAGAGGTGCGCCTGTCTTGGGAGTCACCGTCACAAGCACGACTGAGTCGTTGGTGTGCATCGTGACGCCATCAAGGTTGTACGCCTTGAGGGGCGGGATCTTGGCCATCTCTTTTGCGATGTCCTTGTCGGTAACAGCCACCCAGAAGCCGACGACTGAGTCGCCAGCTGTGTGCGCCGCCAACACCCCCGATACCGTCTGCTGCTGGGTCGGGAGCCCGAACCCAAGAGCGTACGCGCCGCCGAGCAGGCCTAGAACCAGCACCACGACCACAGCGAACACGATGAGCAGTTTGGCGCCTCCGCCCCGCTTGCCCGGATGGCTGCGACCCTCCCGGCGGGCGTCGCGGTCACGTTCCTTGAGCTGATCCTCGGTGACCGAGAAGAAGTCGGCGATCTCCCTGTCGTCACCCATGCCGAGCTGTGTTGCAGCATGGTCCGCCTCGGGAGGGAGGCCGTCGAAGTCGTGAGCCGCGACCGCGTCGTAGACGGCGGGTGATGGATCCGGTGCGAGCATCTCGGCGTGAACCGACGCCGCCGCATCCGCGGCGACCGGGGCCGGGCCCGCCTGCGCCTGTGCCGCGACCGGTGTGCTCGCCGCCGGCACAACGGCGCCAGCCGACACCACCTGCGGCAGTTCGCCGGTCTGCCAGCCCTCGACGACCTCTCGGTCCGCAGGTCGCGAACGCGAAAGCGCGTCCTGACAGGCCGCCTGTGCGGCCGGGGTCAGCACGTACCCGTGAAGCTGCGTGGCCTTGTCGAACGCCTTGACAGCCTCTGCGTAGTCGCCCAGCGCGCAGTACGCCTGACCGAGATTGGCGAGGGCCTTACCACGGCCGTTGTACTGGTCGAATCCCAGTGCAGCCTGATAGGCCTCCACAGCGTCTGCAGGCCGGCCCAGCGCCATGAAACAAAGGCCCAGGTTCACGAGGGCCTTGCCGGGGTCGGGGTTTCCTGGCTCGAGCGCGCCCTTGCGAAAAGCGATGGCGGCGTCCTCGACGCTGCCTCTTTCGAGAAGCGAGTTCGCCATCCCCTGGTATGCCTTGTACGGCGTCGCGTAGTCCGGCTCGGCGAGCGCACTTTGATACGCCCTCACCGACTCCGCATAGTCGCCGAGGGATGCGTACGCGGCCCCGATGTTCGCAAACACCGCTCCGCGCTTGTCGTAGATCGAGTCGCGCAGCGCGTGACCGTACACGGTCACCGCGTCGGAGTATCTTCTCAGGTGAATAAGGGCGTTGCCGGCCTTGTGGTACGCGGCTCCGTTCCCCTCCGCGCCACGTCCCGCGGCCCCCAGGAACATCTTGGCGGCAGCCCGAAAGTCACCCGAGTCGTACGCCTTTTGCGCTTCCTGCAAGCGATTCTGGTCCACGTCGGATACGCTACTTCGTCGCGTTCTCTATGGTGATGGACTCGATCTCGTCGCCGACGCCGAGCTTGTGGATGACGTCGAGCCCCTTGGTCGTCTGGCCGAACACCGTGTAGTTGCCGTCGAGAAACGACTGCGTCCCGAGCGTGAAGTAGAACTGCGATCCACCAGAGTCAGGGCTCTGCGAACGCGCCATCGCCAGGGTACCGTCGACGTGCTTGTTGGGGTTGTTGGCGAACTCCCCGGCAATCATGTATCCGGGCCCACCGGTGCCAAGCGAGCCGGTGCTATTGGCCTTGACCTGCTCGGCGGTAAGGTCCTTGGTCTGCGGATCTCCGCCCTGGATCACAAAGCCGGGCTCGAAACGGTGGAACTTCAGACCGGTGTAGAAGCCCTTGTTCACGAGCTCAACGAAGCTGCCGACCGTGATGGGGGCATCCTTGCCGAGAAGGGCCACCGTGATGGTCCCTTTGTTGGTCTTGATGACTGCGACTTCTTTGCCGTTGGGCTTGTAGGCTGGTGTATACAGGGCATCTCCTGACTGGCTTTGAGCACCTGAGGGTTGCTCGGCTGGCGTTGTCGCTTCGGAAGTCGACCCGGTGGCCGGCGTGCTCGTCGCGCTCTTGGAGCTCTGGCACCCCATCAGGCCTACGGCGAGCACCGCGACGAGTGCCGCGGCGGTGAGTAGCGAGCGTACGGACGGTCGATTCTGCACGGAAGAACGCGCCTCCTTCAATGGATGTTTGAGCACGGCGCTCGACACCGTGGTGGGGTCTTCGCGTGAGACAGGACTGCACGCGATTCTAGCAGTCCGAGAGACGCATGATAAGACTGGCATCTGGGCGCGGGAGAAGAGGTAGACTCTACTCTCGAGGTTGCCCGCGGAGCGGGAGCGCTACCGCGGGCCGTGCCTTCACAACCATGTGAAGCGCGCGCAATCCGAGGAGGCGATGCACTTGGGAGCACCGGGTACTGATAAGGTCCGCAACGTCGTACTCGTCGGACACGGCGGTGCGGGCAAGACGTCGCTTGCAGAGGCGATGCTCTACCTGTCCGGCGCAACGAAGCGCTTGGGAACCGTGGACGACGGACACTCCGGTCTCGACTACGACCCGGAGGAGATCAAGCGCAAGTTCTCGATCAACCTGTCCCTGGCGCCGGTCGTTCATGACGGTGTCAAGATCAACATCATCGACACTCCCGGCTATGCCGACTTCGTCGGCGACGCCATCGCGGGCATGGAGGCGGCCGAGATGGCGCTCTTCGTGGTCGACGCGGTGGCCGGACCGCAGGTCCAGACGGAACGTCTCTGGCGCATCGCCGGCAGTATCGGCATCGCGCGTGCCGTGTTCATCAACCGGATGGACAAGGAACACGCGGACTTCTCGGCAGCCATGGCCGCGCTCGACGCGAAGTTCGGACACCGCGTCGGCGCCGTGCAGATCCCGATGGGCGAAGAGGCCGACTTCCGCGGCGTCATCGACGTCATCCGAATGAAGGCCTACCACCACGAGGGCGAGAAGGAAGAGGTCCTCGACATCCCGGCGGAGTTCATGGACGCCGCCGAGGCGGCCCGGGAGAAGCTCACCGACCTGGTCGCAGAGGCAGATGAGTCGCTCATGGAGAAGTACCTCGAAGGCGAGCGGCTGAGTCAGGACGAACTCGAGCGGCTGTTGGACAAGGCGATCGCCCAGGGCATCTTCATCCCGGTCTTCGTCGGCTCCGCGCTCAAGCTCCAGGGCATCGAAGACCTGATGGACGAGATCGTGTCGTTCTTCCCGGAGCCCACCGCGCACGGGGCCATCCCCACGGCCGACGGCGGCGAGGTCCACGTCACCACCGAGGGCGCGACCGCCGGCCTGGTCTTCAAGACCATCTTCGACCCGTACGTGGGAAGCCTGAACTTCGTGAAGGTGCTCTCGGGCACGCTCTCGCCGGGATCGGAACTCGTCAACTCGCGCACCGGCAAGAAGGAGCGCATCGCGCACGTCCTCAAGCTCGTGGGCAAGGAGACTGCGAACGTCGACGCCGCACCCGCGGGAGACATCGCGGTACTGCCCAAGCTCGAGGGCGTTCTGACGGGCGACACGCTTTCGGCCGCCGGGGACGTCACGATTGCTCCCCTTCCGCTGCCCGAGGCGCTCTACCCGGTCGCCATCGTGGCGAAGACCAAGGCCGACGAGGACAAGCTTGGAACGGCGCTCAACAAACTCGTCGCCGAGGAGCCCACGCTGTTGCTCGTACGGTCCGATGAGACGCACCAGACCCTCCTCTACGCGCTTGGCGAGACGGGTATCGACGTCGCGATCGCCAAGCTCAGGGATCGCTACAACGTAGACGCCGAGACGACCGAGCTCCGCATCCCCTATCGGGAGACGATCCGGAAGAAGGCGACTGCGCAGGGCCGCCACAAGAAGCAGACCGGCGGCTCTGGACAGTTCGCCGACTGCTGGCTGCGCGTCGAGCCCAACCCCGGCAACGGTTACGAGTACATCGATGAGATCGTCGGCGGCAAGATTCCTCGGCAGTTCCTGCCCGCCATCGACAAGGGCGTGCAGAACAGCATGGTCGAGGGTGTGCTCGCGGGTTACCCGATGGTCGACGTGAAGTGCGCGGTCTTCGACGGGTCCTATCACGCTGTCGACTCCAACGAGATGGCGTTTCGGATGGCCGCCCGCATCGGCTTCCGTTCCGCAGTCGAGCAGGCCGACATGATCTTGCTCGAGCCCGTCGCCACCCTGACTATCGACGTACCGGACCAGTATTCCGGCGCGGTCATGGGCGACATGAGTTCTCGGCGGGGCCGAATCCTAGGCATGGACTCGGTCGACGGCATGCAGCGTATTCACGCCCAAGCGCCCTACGCCGAGGTCGTGCACTACTCGACGCAGCTGCGCTCTATCACCCACGGCACGGGAACGTACTCGATCGAGATCGGCGAATATGCCGAGGTACCACGCGAGATGGCGCAGAAGGTCATCGACGCCTACCAGAAGGAGAAGGCCGAAGGGCACTAGCGACCAACGGCACACGCAACGCGAGGCCGGCCCGTACTCAACGGGGCCGGCCTCGTTAGTTTGTGGTGCCCCCTGCAGGACTCGAACCTGCGACCTTCTGCTCCGGAGGCAGACGCTCTATCCGCTGAGCTAAGGAGGCGTGTCACGCGAAAGCGCACTCTATCATACCCACTGCCTGATCCCGTCGCATCGCCGTTCTCGGCTATCCTATGAGCAAGGCCTACGACCGGGAGAGTCCATGACAGTCGGCACGCTGTTGATCGTCAATCCGACCGCACGGCACGGCGAGACCGCGAAGCTCCTGCCTGTGGTAGAGCAGCTGCTTGGCAACCTCCCGCATGACACCGTCGTAACCCAGTGCGCCGGCCACGCGACGCAACTGGCGGCGGCGGCGACAGGATACCAGCTGGTGGTGGCGACGGGCGGCGACGGAACCGTCCATGAGGTGCTCAATGGACTCATGAGCATCCCGTCGTTTCAGCGACCGGCCCTTGGGCTCCTGCCGACGGGCTCGGGCAACGATACTCGCCGGATGCTGGGCGTGCCTGACGACCTCGCTCAGGCTGCACTCGTCCTGGCGACGGGAGAACGTCGGCGGTTTGACGTGGGAGTGTGCAACGGCACCCACTTCAACAACAGCTTCGCGGCCGGGCTCGACGCGAAGGTCACAGCCAAGGCCGTCGAGTACAAGACCACGAAACAGCGAAGCGGACTCTGGCTCTACGTCACTGCTCTGCTTCACGTCCTCTTCCGGGAACTCGACAGTTTCGACCTGCGGGTTGGATTCGACGGTAGGGCCGCTGAGAACGTCGACACGCTCATCGTGGCGGTGACCATAGGCAAGACCTACGGCGGCGGCTTCTTCATCACCCCGGATGCGGTGCCCGACGACGGCGAGTTCGACGTGTGCATGATCGACCCGCTTTCGCTGCCCCAGGCCCTCGCCCGCCTGCCGTTCGTGATCGTGGGCCGACACACCACTATGAAGCCGGTCCACATGAGCCGACACACATCTCTGATCATCGAGTGCGACCGTGCGCTGCCTGCGCAGATCGACGGCGAGGTCCTCCTCGAGAAGCGGTACGAGATCTCAATCATGCCCAGAGCCATCGAGTGTGTCGTGCCGCAGGGCAGATCATGAGCCAGACCGCGGGCGAATACGGGTGGCTGGTGCTCTTGGCCACCTTCTTCGGCGCCTATCTCATGGGGTCGATACCGTTCGCCTACCTGATAGTCCGCGGGGTGACCGGCGAGGACGTCACCAAGCACGGCACGGGCAATGTGGGCTCGATGAATGTCAGGCGGACCACCGGTTCATGGGGATGGTTTGCGCTTGCCGTGATCGGCGACGGAATGAAGGGGCTCGTCCCGACCCTGATAGCCAAGGCATGGACCCTCGACGTTCCGGTTCTGTCTCTTGCCGCTTTCAAACCGTGGGGTCTGACGCTCGTGACCATCAACACGATCTGGTGGCAGCAGCCGTTACTCTGGGTGCCGATGGCTGCGGTCGCCGGCGCGGTGTTCGGCCACAACTACTCGATCTGGATGGCCCTCATCGAGCACCGCTTCGCCCGCACCGGCAAGGGTCTGGCCACCGGAGCAGGCGCCCTGCTTGCCTACGACTGGCGATACTTCGTCGCTGTCGTTGTCGTGGGGCTCGCCGTGATCGCTCTGACGCGCTACATGATGGCGGGACAGGTCGCGGCGGCGGTCACCCTCCCGATCGCAGCGCTCGTCCTCGGATCGCCCGACTTCGCCTTCGTGCTTGTGATGGGTGCGGTGGTCTACGCGGCCCACCACAAGCGGTTCATGGGCCTTCTGGCTGGCCGGGAGCCCAAACTCTACATCAACGATGGTTCCGGCCCGCGGGGTTAGAGGCCAAGAGAAGAAGGGCCGGGATCGCTCCCGGCCCTCCGTGGTGCAGTTTCGAACAACGGTGCTGAGCTAGTCCATCGAGATGGCGCCGCTGGGGCACGCGTCGACGCAGATGCCACACTCGGTGCAGTCATCGGGTCGGTTCAGACGGGCGACGTCCTCGAGGTCGTAGCAGCTGCTCGGGCACTCATCTACACAGATGCCGCACGCCGTGCAGAGGTTCGCGTCAACAACAGGAACAGACATGGATCCATCCTTTCAAACGGACAGGGCTATTCGACCATCCGCGCGATTCTAACCCTGCACCGCGCAGGGGACAATCCGGACCAGGTTCGTGCCCCTGGCGAGTTCGCGTTCGCGCCCTAGGGCGCCCACCCCGCTAGCGAGCCTTGTCGGCAACTTCCAGCGGCGACCAGAAGCAGAACGGGTAGGTGCGGTCGGTCAGGATCTCCGACGCTGAGAGCTGGGCCTCCAATGCGGCCACCTCGGCCTCCATACCGGCGCGCAATGGCGCCAGCAGCGCCGCCAACTCAGCGTTCACTTCACGGATCCGCATGCCGAGCACCTTCTTGTCGGCGTCAGGCGTCGCGATTGCCGCGACCAGGGCGGTCTTCTCGGCAGCGAGCGAGACAGCGGCTGTACGCTCCTCGGCCGAGTCGAACTCCACCTCGCCGAGAAGGGCGTCGGGGTTGTGCTCGAGGCGGTTGAGGCGCGCCCGGGCGTCTGCGACCTCGTCCTCGGTGACGATGTGCGCGCCAAGAGGCAGATACATGGTGACTGAGGCGACCACGAACTCCGGCGGTTCCACTCCGTAGTAGCGTCGGCACACCCCATCGGTGACGCGGTCGTAGCGGCCGCCGCCGACGCCGTGGATGAAGAGGTCGCAGACGAAGAGGCGCGCAAACGTCGTCAACGCCAGAGCCTTGGGCGCGATGAGCGCGCCCGACGCCTCAAGCGCGTCGATCGCAGCAGCCGGGTCTGCGGGCAGGTCGGCGATCGCTGTGCCATCGGCGCCCGAGAGAACGGCACCGCCGTCCGCCGTCGGCTGGACGATCACCGAGGTCCGGCCGCCGACACCGAGCAACCACAGCGGCAGCTCGATCGAACGGTCGTCAACCGCGAGGTCCGGGAACGGTTGGGCAGCCGAGCGCGTCTTGTTCACCACGCGGTAGTCGGCCAATTCGGCGTTGTAGGCTGCCGCGAAGCGCTCAGCTGACAATGCGAGATCCACCACGAACGTGCGAAATGCGCGCGATGCGACGAGCTGCGTCACCGGCAGCTCGAGATAGTCGGTACCGGCCGGCTCCTCGTAGCGCCGGCGCGACATCGTGATGAGCTCGGCGAGGTTTCCTGCCGAGGGAAGCGCCTCCTTGAGGTTCTCGCAGAAGGCCGCGAAGTGGTGCCGCACCGCTGGTGCCGGCAGCGAAGCCAGCATGTTGTCGGCAGCGGCACAGAAGCCGTTCAGGTCGCGGTCGCTCGGCACCGGAGCGCTCGCATACCACCCGTTCTGGCTGGCGATGGCGAGGTACTGCTGGCAGCGCTTCACGCCCGGCGTCATGCAAGGGGAGCTCACGCCGAGCACCTGGAAGCCGTCAGAGTCGACGACCAGATCCACCGCGGTCGCCGAGATCTCCTCGGCAAGTCTCTGGAGCAGGAAGTCCTTGATCCACACGCCGGGATGGTAGAGCTCGGGCTGGTGACCCGTCGCCACGATCAGGTCATCGGGTGAGCCCGATTCGCCCACGCGCACGCCGAGCCTCGCCGAGAACCCCGTGGCAGCGTCGAGTGCTTGTCGGCGGGTCTGGGCACGCAACTCCGTCGCCGGAATACCCGCCACCGAGAAGGACCAGGACTGCGCCGCAGCGTGATTGGCGCGAGCAAGTGCGGCCCACTCCTCGAAAGCCGGGCGCGAGAGCACCTCGCCATGTCCTGCAGGGAGCGCCGGCTTGGGGTGGACCACGCTGCCTCCTAGATGAGGTCGGTCACGGTGCGGATGGCCAGGGGTTCGAGCGCGAAGAACGGCTCGCCGGCTTGCACGCGCGCGACGGCTCCCCACATCGCGGCCTGACCCGCGACAAGATCGACGACCCCGGCGTTGATCGGGTTGCCGGAGAACTGTGACTCGTACGCGCCAAGCGCCTCGAGCTTCTTGGGAAGGTCCTGCGTCACGTCGACGATGAACGACGGTTCGGCCACCACACGCATGTGCACGGCCATGTAGCGGTAGACGCGCTCGGGGAAGAAGGGCTCCCCGCTCATGCCGGTATGCGTGAACTTGGCGTAGAACCGCGCGGCGACTGCGATTCGCGACGCTGCGATGTGGTCGGGATGAGTGTCCTCGGCGTACGGGACGAAGAGCGTGCGCGGTCGAAACTCTCGGATCACCTCCGCCAGCTCGGTGCGGGCTTCGACCGTGTCGAAGAGGTAGCGATTCGGCTGGGTCAACGTCCTGCGTTCCACGCCGAGAATCGCTGCCGCGCGTGCTGATTCGGCCGCACGCCTCTCAATCGTGCCGTGCGGAGTCGGCTCGCCGTTGGTCAGGTCCACGATCACGACGCGAGCGCCTTCTCGCACCAGCTTGGCGACCGTGCCTCCCATGCCTATCTCGACGTCGTCGGGGTGTGCGCCTATGCAGAGTGCTTCGCAGAGCGGGTCGGTGATCATGACTCCCCTTTCAGCGCGCGCTCCCAGACATCCACGTAGTAGGCGAAACGGGTCTCGGGGTCGTCGAGGGCAGCACCGAACGAACGCTCGTGGTCGCAGTAGATTCGCTCGACGGGTATCTCGCGCACTTCAAGCCCACACTTCCACGCCTTGGCCCACAACTCCAGCGGCATGGCGTAGCCGGGCTCCTCCAGCCGGATGCAGTCCAGCGCGGGCAACCGGTACGCCTTGAAGCCGCAGAACGCGTCGGTGATCCCCCAGCCCGTGACCGCGTTGATCTCAGCGGTGATGCGCTGGTTGATCGCCTGCCGAGATTCCGGTGCCACGCCTACCTTCGCGCTGCCGGGTAGGTAGCGGCTTCCCGACACGACGTCGCCGCCTTCGGCCATCGCCGAGAGAAACTGCGGAATATGCGCCGGCTCGTGTTGCCCGTCGCAGTCCATCGTGACCAGCCGGGTGACCCCGATGTCGTGTGCGATCCGAAAGCCGATCTTCAGCGCGCAGCCGTAGCCGCAGTTTCGGTCGAGATGAACCACGGTGATGTCGTCGCGTGCGGCGAGAACCCGCGGTGTCTCGTCGGTTGAACCATCGTCGACGACGATGACTTCGCCATCGAAGAAGTGGCGGACAGCCCCCAGCACGGAGTTGACCGTGCCCTCTTCGTTGTAGACGGGGAGCAAAACGGCGTCGGACACTGCGGTCCTCTCGGTCGGTGCGGGCCCTCTTTGCTCAATCCGTGGCCAGCGAAGGATCACTCGGCTTCAGGTTCGTCGCTGGCGACAGGGGCTGGTGCCTCCTCGATACGATAGGAAGTCACCACATCCACCTGCGGCCCGAGCATACCCCTCACGGAGCAGTACTTGTCCTCGGACAGCTCGATCGCACGCGCCACAGCTGCAGGTTTCACGCCATGGCCGGTGACCACATACTCAAGCTCGATGCGGGTGTAGATCTTGGGGAACTCGTCTTCGCGCTGCTCGGCTTTGACGAGCACCTCGAGACCGGTGAAGTGCTGACGCTTCTTCTCGAGCACCGAAACGACATCCATTGCGGTGCAGGCCGCCAGCGCCTCGAGAAACACCTCAAGGGGTCTCGCGCCGGTGCCCTCGCCCTTGTACGCGGACGGGGCGTCCATGAGAATCCCGCGACCTCCGCTGTTCCAGGCAGCCATCTGCCTCTTCTGGGTCCAGCGTACGGTGACGGTGTCGGTGCTCATGTGATCGCCCTCCCCTTGGAAACGAATCAGCGAGCCGCATCGCGGCCCGCTGCCGTGTTGCGCTGTGACCGAGTGCCTCTAGAGCTTGCGTCCGACCATCCCCGCGAGATCGCGCGGGTTCTTGGCCTTGCTGATAGCCTCTTCGAAGGTGACCTTCCCGGCCGTCAGCAGGTTCTTGAGACTCTGGTCCAGTGTCTGCATACCCAATGATGCGCCGCCTTGGATAATGGTTTCCATCTGGTGGGTCTTTCCCTCGCGGATGAGATTCTGAATCGCCGGCACCCCTAGCATGATCTCCATGGCCATCAGCCGGTTTCGTCCGTCGGTGCTGCGCAAGAGAGTCTGAGACAACACGCCTTCAAGCGAGTTGGAGAGCTGCATGCGGACCTGCTGCTGCTGGTGCGGCGGGAAGACGTCGATGACACGATCGACCGTCTCGGGACCACCGGTCGTGTGCAGGGTGGCCAGGACCAGGTGGCCCGTCTCGGCGGCCGTGATCGCCGAGCTGATGGTCTCGAGGTCGCGCATCTCGCCTACCAGGATGACGTCGGGGTCTTGGCGCAGCACGCGCTTCAGCGCCGAGGCGAACGAGTGTGTGTCCTCGCCCACCTCGCGCTGGTTGACGTAGGACCGCTTGTTGCGATGCATGAACTCGATGGGATCTTCCATCGTCATGATGTGAAGGGCGCGCGTCTCGTTAATGTGGTCGACCATCGCTGCGAGCGTGGTCGACTTACCTGAGCCGGTCGGCCCCGTGACCAGCACCAAGCCGCGAGGGCGTTCGGCCAGGTACGTGCACACCTTGGGCAATCCGAGATCCTCGAGTGTCGGGATCTGGATCGGGATCACGCGGAAGACGGCGCCCATGGAGTTGCGCTGCTGGAAGACGTTGGCGCGGAAGCGCGACACACCCGGAATGCTGTAGGCGAAGTCGAGTTCGAGCTCGGTCTCGAAGCGGCGGCGCTGCTCCTCGGACAAGAGACCGAGGATCATCTCCATCGTGTCGCGCGGCGACAGAGGTCTCATGTTCTCGACCGGCAGAAGCTCGCCGCGTTGGCGGATACCCGGCGCGCTGCCAACGGCGATGTGGAGGTCCGACCCTCCCCGTTCGAGCATTGTGCGCAGCATGTCGTCGATGTGCGGCGCACCACTTCCCGGAGCATTCGTCCTCAACGGTTCGGACGTGACCTCCGGTTGGCCCGACTCGGATCGCGGATCCGGCCCACCGCTCGTCGCGTAGCTCATATCGGCCGAGACGGGCTGCGGCTCACCGTACGTCGATCCGCCCTCAGTGGCGGCCGGAGGGTCCGCTGGGCTGGGCGCGGTGATCGAGGCGGGCGTTACAACGCCCGGCACAGCGACAGGTGCGGCCGCCGGCTCGTCCGCCGCCGGTTCCGTGGCCGCAGCTGCCGGCGAAGCGGCTTCGGTCTGCGTTGCCGAGAGTGCGACGATCTTGCCGACGAGCACGCCCACCGGGCCGGTCGATGGCAGGTGGGCAGCGGCCCCGACCTGCCGCGCTTTCAGCGCGGACACTTCGTTGGGATCGAGAGAGACGATGATGACCGGTACCTGGGCCGTGGCGGGAGCGGACTTGACCTGCCTCGTGAACGCATAGCCGTCGATTCCGGCCAGCTCGGCGTCTACCACCAGAACAGAGGGAACCGACTGCGCCATCATTCCGACGGCGCGTGGCCCGGAAAGGGCGTTGATGAGTTCGATTTCGGGTGCCTGAGCTTGGAGCGCCGAGCGAACGGACGCCACCAGATCAGCATCGTCGTGAACGACCAGGACTGTCTTGGCTGTCACCGGGACGAACCTCCTCGTTGTGCCGAACTTCTCGGCTGCTACGCTGCACCGTCCGCGGCGTGCGGCCCCCAGATGAGTATCGGCTTGTCGAACGACCGACTCAACCTAAGAGAAGCCGCCGAGAATCGCGGTACGATGACCCCACGCGCATCGTCAGTCTGGAGAACCCCTTGATCACGCTCGACATCGAGAGCCTAGCATACGGCGGAGACGCCATCGCGCACCTCGCGGACGGTCGCACCGCCTTTGTCCGGGGCGCTGTGCCGGGAGACAGCGTCGAAGCGGAGGTGACCGAGGACCGCGGCCGCTTCGTGCGTGCCGAGACCCGCAACGTCGTTTCCGCCTCGCCCGACCGCATCGACGCGCCATGCCCCTACTTCGGGGTGTGCGGCGGTTGCTCATGGCAGCACATCGCCTATCCCGCTCAGCTCGCGGCGAAGCGCCGGATGGTGGTCGACGCCCTCGCGCGCATCGGGCACCTCGCCGATGCAGAGAACCTGGTGGGCCAAACGATTCCCTCGGCAGCCCAGTACGGCTACCGCAACAAGGTGGAGCTTGTGGTGGACGCCTCCTCTGGCAGACCGAGGCTCGGCTTTCATCGGTCCGGTTCCGAGGAATTCGTCGAGGTCGAGGAGTGCCTCCTACTTCCCGACAAGTACCGCCGCGCGCCCAAGGCGCTGGGCGGTGCGCTTCGCTACATCTCAGGTGAACAGGACTTCGGCCTGACCCGGGTCGCCCTGCGCGTGGGGACCAACACGCGTGACGCCGAGGTGGCGCTGTGGGGGGCACCCGGTCCGTTCCCGCGGCGGCCCGTCGCCACTACGCTTGGGCAGGCCCTCAGGACGACGAGCCTCGTCCGCGTACTCGTGAAAGGCCCGTCAAAGGAACGCAAGATCGCCGGCGTCGAGGTTCTGTCGGGAAAGGGCGCCTGGCGCGAGCGCCTTCTCGGCACCACCATGACCGTTTCGGCCCCGAGCTTCTTCCAGGTCAACACCCGCGCCGCCGAATCACTCGTGTCGCTTGCGCTCGACGCGCTTCGCGCTGACGGTTCCGACCGGGTCCTGGACCTGTTCGCAGGCGCGGGCACCTTCACGCTTCCGCTCGCCGAGAAGGCCGGTGAGGTCGTCGCCGTCGAGTCCGCCTCAAGCGCGGTGCGCGACCTGCGGCGCAATCTCGAGGACGAGGGTCTGTGGGCCGACGTCATCGGCGGAGATGCCGGCCGAGAGCTTCCGGCCATCGGACGCGTCGACCTCGCGCTCGTGGACCCGCCACGCTCCGGTCTCCAGAACGAAGCCGTCGAGGCGCTTGCGAGCACGCGTGCGCGACGCATAGCCTACGTCTCATGTGATCCGGCGACCCTCGCGCGAGACGCTGCGGGGCTCGCGTCGCGGGGCTACGCGCTCACGAAAGCCACTCCCCTCGACATGTTTCCGCAGACCTACCACGTGGAGACGCTCGCGGAATTCGAGCGCGTGTAGGTCGCGACGCAACCACGCGTCCGCGCAGGAGCCTCCGCCAGGCAACGAGCATCGCCCCGGAGTCAGCGCACACGAAAGGGCCGCCGGGTGTACCCGGCGGCCCTTCTCGGTCAGCTCCCCTGAGACGCCCCTAGACCAGGCGCCCTACCTCGGTGAAGTCGGTGACGTATACGTCGTGCGGAGCCTCTCCGTGCTCAGCCGTGAGATCGCCTCCGGCGAAATGCGCACCTTCGTGATCTCCGTCGCCCCACATCGCGCTCTCGGTGACGTCGTAGACAACACCCTCGTACGCTACGTACGCAGGGTTCCCGTCCTTGCCGTTGTAGCCGGCGAGCTCATCGAGCGTGAACTCCTTCATCGTTCCTCCCGCTGTCGGTGACCGTCCTCAAGCAGGTATGTGCCCGTTCACGGTCGTTCCAGACCCTCACTTAGGCGGGGCAGATCGACGGTCAGTCGTCGGCCTTCGGCCACGATGACTCCCTGACGGGTCAGTTGAGAGATCACGCGGCTGGCGGTCTCACGTGATGTGCCGGCAAGCGTGGCTATGTCGTAATGAGTCATGCCCTGAATGACCGGCACGCCGCGCGTCTCGAACCCAACCGTGGCCACGTTGAGGATCACACGCATCACCCGATGGGTCGCATCGTGGAACGCAAGGTCCTCCAAGCGACCGATGGTGTTGCGTAGACGCCGAGACAGTGTCGCGATGATGCTGAGGGCAAGCCTCGGCTGTACCTGGATCGCGGTGGAGAGGTCCCTTCCCTCCAGCACCAGAAGCTCGCCGTCGGTAACAGCGAACACATCAGCGCTGCGCGGTTTCGAGTCGACGAGCGACATCTCACCGAAGTGCGCCGGCGCCTCGAGATAGTCGAGCACGAGCTCCTTACCTTCCGAACTGGCTAGCGAAACCTTGACCCTACCCGAAACCAGCAAGTAGAGGCAGGTTCCCGGGTCCCCCTGGCCTACGATCAACGAGCCCTTGGTGAAGCGCCTAACAGCCACGATGTCTGCAATGGCGCGCAGACCTTCCTCGGACAGATCCGCGAACAACGGGATCGTCTTGAGACGTGGGGCGGTGCTTTCGAGTGTGGCGTTGAGGCTCATATCCTTGATATCGGCATCCCACGATGTGACTTGAGACACACTTCCGGGCTCGCCGAGAAGTACGGCCGGGCGGCCCCGTGATCGGAGCCGCCCGGAGTCCTGGAGCTGCGTTGTTGAGCTCGAATCAGGTGTCGTTGCGCACGTAGTCGATGAACTTGGGCACCATGTGTGGGATGAGCTGTGGCAAATAGGTGGGCATCAGCGAGTCCATCGTCTTCGGGAGCAGGTCGGGCATCAGCTCGGCCATGTCTGGGGGCATCTCCCCGATGTAGTCCTCGACGGCCACGATCAAGTCGGGCATGACCTTGCCCAGTATCGCCGGCGCCATCATCGGGAACATGGCCGGCATCATCTTCTCCATCATGGAGAGCCCGCCGGGGACGTGCTTCATCCCCATCATCATCGGCTTCATCCCAGCGGGCATGTTGTCCATCATCTGGGGGAAGACCTTCGTCATGAGCTGCGCCATGTTGGCCGGCTCCATGAGGATGATGAACTTGTCGAAGAATCCCCACATGTACATCGAGTACTCAGTGGTCTCGGGAATCTCATATCCGGCTGCCTCGGCAACCACGCGAGCAAGGTCGTCGATCTTGAGCCCGAGATCGTTCTTGATGTTGCTGTCGCGCAGCTGCACCTGACAGCACGGACACAAGGCGACGACCGTTTCTGCGCCAGCGTCGACCGCTTCACTGAGCCGATGCCCCCCGAGGCGCGGAGCTACCTCGATCTCGCCGACGAGAGTCAGCACCGAGCCGCAGCACAGTCCCTCTTCGCGGTTGTGCTCCATTTCCACGTAGTCGATGCCAGGGATTGCTTTGAGCATGTCGCGGGGCGGCTCATAGATGCCTTGAGCTCGACCCGCATGGCACGAGTCATGGAAGGTTACGCGCTCATCGATGGGGTTCTTGAGCTCGAGGCGGCCATCTGCGAGTGCGGGTGCGATCAGCTCCGAGTAGTGCTTGACCTCGAACTCATATTCTTCGCCGCGCTCCGCTGCGAGGTTGGCGTAGAGCTCCTTCCACACCAACGAGCACGCCGGACACGACGTCACGATCGTCTTCGCGCCGCGCTTGCGCGCCTCCGTGGTGTTGTGGACGTAGATCTCCTCGAAGAGGTCCCACTTGCCGGACACCTTCATCGGGATGCCACAGCACGCCTCATCTTCGCCCATGTACGACAGCTCGTATCCGGCATCGGTGAGCAGGCGGACTGTCGCCTCGGCGATGTCCTTCTCGACGAAACTGGCGGTGCAGCCCGCGAAGTACATGATCGGGCCCTCGTCCTTGATGAGCGGTTTGATGTCCTCGGGAATCCAGTCGGCGCGGTGCTCAGCCTTGCCGGCCCAGATGTCCTTCTCTCCGCGAAGCGACGCAGCCATCATCTCGAAAGGCGGGAACGTCCCGCGCTTCTCCTCGTTGATGAGCTTGCCGCGCATCTCCATCCAGTTGTGCTCGATTGGCAGACGCAGCTGGCAACGGGTGTTGCAGACCTCGCACGTGGTGCAAACGAGCATGGTGTCGACTGCCTTGCGGTCCCACTTCTCGCGGCCCTCCATCACCTCGCGGATGTAGGCGTACTTGCCGCGTGGCGACTGGCTCTCCCAACCGCGCCCTGAGTACTGCTCGCACGTGGGCACGCAGTAGCCGCAACGTGCACAGGCATAGGCCATGAGACCGACGTCGCCAGGAATGCCGTTGACGTCACGCGACAGGTCGCCCGGGCCGCTCGGCGGTTTAGCGGCGTTGGCAAGGGGCCGCACGATCGGTTCGAAGGCGTTGGCGGTTCCCATGATCAGATCGATCAGACCGCTGCCGAACACCTTTCCGGGATTCATGACACCTGCCGCGTCCACCTCGGACTTGAAGCGCTTGAGCGCGACAACGCGATCGGCGCCGAGCACGCTCTCGGCCTCTCGGCGGAAGTACAGGCCGGTCGAGTACGCGGCCCCACCGTGTGCCTTGGCGATCTTGATGACCGAAAGCGACAGCGCGAACGCCAGATTGAAGTTGAACGTGCGCTCGTCGTGAGGGATGAAGCCGAGGAGCACGACGTAGTCGCCCTTGCCGACCATACCCTCAAGAATGAACGGCTGCGAGATCTTGACGTCTATCTCGTCGAGCACCGCGCGCATCTCGGCGAGCGGCACCACAACTTCCGTCGGCACGATCGACGGCCCGATGCGCTTGAGACGCATGGGGGCGAACCGCTGCTCCCATTCGTGCTCGGCCGACTGCGCGTCGAGTTCCGTGCCGCCGTTCTCGGCGATGATCGACTCAAGCGCGCTGTCGATAGCCTCGCGTCGCGACTCCGGATAGGCGATGACCGCCAGGTAGGCCTCGGGTAGTTGAGGTTCGAAATGTGCGTGCGCCATCTCGTAGGGATGACCGTGATGATGTGGGAGCTGCTTCTTGAGCCTTGTCGACTCCGGGTTCAGGAACGTGATCGACCAGATCGGAAGCGCCTGAGCCGATAAGGCCGACAGAAACCCACCCAGCGCCGACGTGTCCTTGAGCGCCACAAGACGATGCACTTCGGCCTCAAGCGGGCGAACGCGAAACTCGACCTCAGTGATGATGCCGGTGATTCCCTCCGCGTCCGCGACCAGATTGTTGAGATCCTCCCCGGCGAACTCCCTGACCTCACCGTTGGGGAGCACCACGCGGGCCGCCGTCACGTTCTCCTTGAAGGTTCCGTACTCGTAGCTGCCGAAGCCGGACCCACCCTGCGCAAGCCACCCGGCCACCGAAGAGCTGGGATACGAGGACGGGTACATCCGCAGCGCCAACCCCTGCATGCCGATCTCTCGGTCGATGTTCTCCCAGATGGCGCCGGCCTCGGCACGGACGGTGAGATTCTTGGCATCAACCGACAGGACGCGCTGATGCCCGCTCATGTCGACTACGACTGCGCCGGACCGCGGCAGAACCCCGCCGTAGCCGCTCGTTGACCAGCCACGGGGAACAATGGGGAGGCCCTGGGACTGGGCCAGCTTGGTGAGCCTGACGATCTGGGACTCGTCGCTTGGTCTGACGACGGCGCCGGCTACTCCCGCCGGGACGAAGGGTTTGACGAGCCTGGGCATCGCCCCGATGTCAAACGAGTACATCTTGCGCTCGCGCTGATCTATCCGGACTCTACCTTCCCCGCAGATATCCTTCAGGGATTGCTCGATACCATCGCTGACTGCCGACATGGCTTCCTTGCTCCTTCTCGTCTACGCTCCTGCTCCCACGCGGGAGCTAGATACCCTAATGGGTATGTGTATGCTCAGTGGAAGAATACCCCTAGCGGTATCACCATTGTCAAGTATTCTTCAGCTGAGACCAACCATGGCATCGGGTCGACAGCGTGCTAAGATTCCGTCGATTGCCCCACAGAAAGGTTCTTACCCTTGCTTAGTGCTGTGCTCTTCGATCTCGACGGTACGCTCCTCGATATCAGCCTCGATTGCTTCCTCCGGGACTACTTCGCTGCACTTGGGCCGGTCGTCGCCGAGGTCGTACCAGGCATTTCGGTACAGGAGGCTCGCTCGGCGGTCCTTGCAGCAAGCGAAGCCATGTCGAGTCCACATCCGGGAGTGACGAACCGCGACGCATTCAACGCCCGGTTTCAGGCCTTGACCGAAGTCGACCTCGACATCGAGGAGTACGCGCTCCCCTTCGAGAGGTTCTATCGCGAGGTCTTCCCGAGCCTTCGTGGAAGCTATGGACCGACCCCCGGCGCCCGCAATGCGGTCAAGCTCTGCATTGAATTGGGTCTGCGAGTCGCGATTGCAACCAATCCCATCTTCCCGAGAGACGCAATCATGGAGCGCATGCGATGGGCAGGGATCGCGGACCTCAAGGTGCAGGCGATCACCACGTACGAGAACATGCATTCCACGAAGCCGCATCCGGCCTACTTCGCCGAGACAGCGGACATGCTCGGAGTTGATCCCGCGTCATGCATCATGGTGGGTGACGACCGTGCGCTGGATATGCCCGCGGCGGACCTCGGAATGCGGACCTTCTACGTTGGGAGCGACCGGAGAGTACCGGCCGACTGGAACGGAACGCTGAGAACCTTTGAGGAACTCCTGCCCAGGCTGTTGGCTTGAGCTAGGGTTTCCGGGGGCGAACGAAAGCGACCCAGGCACCATCGGACCGCTGATCGTAGGAGAACTCGAACTTGCCGCGCGTCTCTCTTCGCAGGTCGATCTGGTAGCCGATACCGCTCGGCTCGTAGTCCGTGATCACCATCATCTGGTCTTCGGCGCCGAGCTCGACCAGCTTGTCGACGAGCGCAAACAGGATCGGACGTCGGAGTGCAGAGTCAAGGCTGCGCACGTCGACGACGAGTCGTCCCCTTGGTGGCATCGCTCGACTTCCCTTCCAACCTGAGTTCCCGGCCCGTAGGCCTATTCTCCGTCTCGCTCCCCTACCCCTGCAATCACGGCAAAGTCGCTCGAGCGGATTTGCAATTTCGTCCAGCAGTTAGCATGACACAACACGCTACGTGTAGAATGTCGACTGTACAGGTTCATTCATGCCGCGACCGTCTGACGCCACCACGCTGAAGGGCGGTCATCGAGGGGAAAGCGGCACGTGTTGACCGTTCGTCACTAGGGGGATCTGCGAGAGTGCAAAGCGGGTTTGAAGCCGTCCACAGGCATGCCCACAAGGCGCATCGGGGACCCGGCTCACCCTCACACTCTCTTCGATCTCGACCTGGAACCTCAGTCTTCCGAGATTGACCGCCGTCCTTCGCGGCGTGTCCGTCGGTACATCTCACACGGTTTGGATCTGCTGACCGCGGTTGCCACCGCGCGATGCTGTCCACATACAGGCGTAATCACCCCTGGGTCATCTCGAGAGGAGGGCTGCCGGTTTCGTTTCGCCTGTCGTCGTAGCCGGACCCGCCGAGAAGGCGGCAAGCGACGGCTGGAACACCGCATGGACGTGATCATCGGACCACCACGAGGAGGTGTATGTCATGGCGCATGAGGATCGAGCGTTCTACGACCAGCTCGCGGATCGCGGGGTAACCCGTCGCAACTTCCTCAAGTTCTGCGGCTCAGTTGCTGCAATGCTTGGGCTGAACGAGGCGATGGTGCCGCAGATCGCAGCCGCAGTCGAGCAGGCCGCCGCTTCGAAACTCTACCCCGCCGTCTGGTTGGACGGAGGCCTGTGCACGGGGTGCACGGAGTCAACCGCCCAGTCGACCTACCCCGACGTCGCCCAGATCGTTCTCGACATCCTGTCGATGAACTACATGGAGACGATCATGTACGCGACCGGCGAGTCTGCCGAGCAAGCGCTCAAGGACACGGTCGAGAAGTCCAAGGGCAAGTTCATCATGATCTACGAAGGCGCTGTCATGACTGGCTGGGACGGCAACGCCCTGCGCATCGCGGGCAAGCCGAGCCTCGAGCAGATCATGGAAGTAGCCCCCAACGCAGCCGCCATTATCGCGGTTGGGTCGTGCGCCGTGGACGGCGGCTGGGTCAAGGCCTACCCCAACCCCGCCAAGGCCATGGGAATCGGCGAGTGGCTCAAGTCACAAAACGTCGCGACTCCTGTCATCAACCTGCCTACCTGCCCGGTCAATCCGGAATGGATCGTCACGATGGTCGTCGACGTGCTGCTTCTCGGCAAGCTTGAGAGCGGCGCGATCCTCAAGGAGCTCGACCAGTTCGGGCGCCCCAAGATCATCTTCGGGCAGACCATCCACGACAACTGCCCGCGCCGCGGTCACTTCGAGAATGGCGAGTTCGTCTACCAGTTCGGCTCGGCCGAGGAGGCAAAGAACTACTGCCTCTACGCTGTCGGGTGCAAAGGTCCTCAGACCTACACCAACTGCCCCACCGTTCGCTGGAACAACCAGGTTTCTTGGTGCGTCGAGTCAGGCTCGCCGTGCATCGGTTGCGGCGGATTCAACTGGGTCGACGAGAATGCACCGTTCCTGAACCGGTTCCGTCGTATCGGCATCGGCCAGTACACGAACGAGGGTGGCTACAATCCCGCCAACGTCGCGGCGCTTGCCGGTGCGGTGGTAGCCGGCGCGCTGGTCGTCCACGGCGTCGGCATGTATGCCGCCGGCCGTATCGGCGACGGGCCTCCCGAAGAAGAGATGAAGGACTACGACCGCAAGCGCGCCAAGAAGGGAGGCGATAACTGATGGCAACCAACGTCGTCATCGATCCGGTAACACGAATCGAAGGACACCTCCGCGTCGAGTGTGAGGTTGAGAACGGAATCATCAAGGACGCATGGGTCTCCGGAACGCTGTTTCGCGGGATGGAGATGGTCCTCAAGGGCCGTGCTCCGTCGGACGCCTTCTACGTCGCCCAGCGTATCTGCGGCGTGTGCCCGATCTCGCACGGTCACGCGGCAACCATGGCCGCAGAGGAAGCACTCTCGGTGACCATCCCCAACGGTGCCCGTATGGTGCGAAACATCATCGAGGCCGCGCAGTATCTGCACAGCCACATCCTGTGGTTCTACACGCTGGCCGCTCTGGACTACATCGATCCCGGCAAGGCGCTCGAAGCCAACATCGCAGCCACGTATACGCTGGCTGAAGCTGCGGGAACGACCTCGTCGAACTTCAAGGCGGTCCAGGACAAGCTGAAAGGCCTGGTCGCCGGCGGTCAGCTCTCGATCTTCACCAACGGTTGGTTCAACCACCCGGCCTATTCGCAGACGATGCCTCCCGAGCTCGCCCTTATCGGCGTCGCACACTACCTCGAGGCACTCGAGATGCAGGCCGAAGCGGCCCGGGTAATCGCGATCATGGGCGGCAAGTTCCCCCACTTCATGACATCGCTTCCGGGCGGCACGGCGTGGGTTCCCACCGAGGAGAAGCTCGACGACATTCTCTTCAGACTGATACGGGTCCGCGACTTCGTGTACAACACGATGATCCCGGACACGCTGGCCATCGCCCCGTTCTACACCGATGCTCTCAAGTACGGCGGCGGTCACGGCAACTTCCTGGCCTGGGGTGTGTTCAACCGCGAGTCCCTCGAGATGAAGGACCGCTACCTGCCAGAAGGTGCCGTGTTCTCAGGCTCGCTCAAGGCCGAGACGGCAGATCCCGCCAAGGTGAAGGAGTACGTCAAGCACTCCTGGTTCGACGCCAAGGACGGCGGACTGAACCCGGCCGACGGCATGACGAACCCAGACTTCACCAAGTACGATCTCGCTGGCCAGTACTCGTGGGCCAAGGCCCCGCGCTATGACGGCAAGCCGATGGAGGCCGGTCCGCTCTCGCGCATGCTGGTCGCCTACCTCAGAGGCGTAGAGCCGGTCAAGAAGATCGTCGATGTTGCGCTGGCTAAACTCGGCGCAACCGGAAAGCCCGAGGTGCTGGTCTCGCTGCTGGGCCGTATCGCAGCCCGCAATCTTGAGACGGCTGTCATCGCCGACTGGGCGCTGGAGTGGGTCAACGAGCTCACCGTGGCGCTCAAGGGTGGCGACGTGAAGCTCTTCGAGCCGAGCACCGCGAGCGCTGGCGACGGCGCAGGCATGTGGGAAGCACCTCGAGGCGCCCTCGGTCACTGGATGAACGTCTCAAGCGGACGCATCGAGAACTACCAGATCTGCACGCCGTCCACCTGGAACATCGGTGGGCGTGACGACCAGGGTGTGACCGGCGTCATCGAGCAGGCTCTTATCGGCGCCCCGTGCGTCGACGTGGAGAAGCCGATGGAGGCCGCGCGCATTGTCCGCAGCTTCGATCCTTGAATCGGATGCGGCGTTCACGTGATTGAACGCAAAACCGGCAAGCGCGGCACGGTCTACTCGAGCAAGTGGGGGGTGGAGTAGATGTCACACGATCTATACCGCGAGGCACATCCGATGCCGTTCGTGCTCACCCACTGGATCAACCTGCTCGCGATGTTCTTCCTGGCCCTGTCGGGCTTCTATATCCACTTCCCGATCGTACCTGGTCTGATGGGACTGGCGCGCGGCACTCACTTCTTCTGGATGTTCGTGCTGCTCATCAACCTTATCGTCCGGCTGATCCTCATGTTCGTGGTCAAAGATGCGGTCATGCCAAACACACGCGAAGTCGAGCCTGACTACAAGAACTGGCTGCCGCAGAAGGCCAACCGCCACCAGATGTGGCCGTGGATCAAGTACTACCTGTTCCTGAAGAAGGACCATCCCATCTCGGCGAAGTACGGCGTTCTGCAGAAGATCGCCTACATCGTGACCCCGTTCCTGATCCTGGCAGCCGCCTACACCGGCTTCTGCCTCTGGGGCCCGACGTCGATGTGGCCGTTCTTCTATGCCGGCACCGCGTGGATAGCTTCGCTGTTTAATCTGGGCGGCGGCGCGGATCCGATGGGCGTCCGGATCGTTCACTACTGGATCATGTGGGTCATCCTGATCTTCACGGCCGCCCACGTGTACCTGGCGAACATCTACAACTTCGCTCCGTCGAAGATGATCTTCGCCTGGAAAGAGTCCGTGCACGGCGAGGATTCGTAGTTTCTCAGTGCTTCGACACCTGCGTGGTGCTCGTACTTGAGGGGTAGCGAAGTGGGCCCCGGGAGACCGGGGCCCACTTCAGCAGGAGAAGCAGGGGCGACGGGTAATACAGCCATATCATCCACGAGTGGCCCGGCAGCCGCGTTGTGACTGACTTTAGGAGCCGCTGTGTTCTCGGAACGCGTGATATCGACAACGCTCGGGTTTCTCAACAAGAGCTACCTCAGGACCGAGGACTGTTCGCTCAACGCGATTCCGAAGCCGCAGGCCGAGCATGGCTATGTCCTCTACGCCCACGTGCCCTTCTGCGAGCGTCTCTGTACGTACTGCTCCTTCAACAGATTCCTCTACAAGGAAGATCGGGCACGAATCTACTTCGGCCACCTGCGCGAAGAAATGCGCCTTGTCGCCGACCTTGGATACGACTTCGCTTCCTTCTACGTTGGCGGCGGCACGCCCACCATTCTGCTCGACGAGCTCGCGACCACGATCGATCTCGCTCGCGAGCTCTTCCCGTCGATCGCAGAGGTCTCGGCCGAGACCAGCCCCAACCATCTCGGTCCGGAGCTCATCGAGACGCTCACTGGACGCGTCCAGAGGCTCTCCTGCGGCGTTCAGAGCTTCGATGACCGCCTGCTGCGGCAGATGGACCGCTACGGCAAGTACGGCACCGGAGAAGAGGTCTTCGAACGCGTTGCGGCGATGGCCGATACGTTCCCATCGTTCAACGTGGACATGATCTTCAACTTCCCGAGTCAGACCGAGGAAGTCCTCTTGCGCGACATCGAACTGGTCAAGGCCACCGGGGCCAATCAGGCGACGTTCTACCCGCTGATGGCCTCCCCGCTGCGCCGCAAAGAACTCGCCCAGATGGTGGGCGACATCGACTACGAGCGAGAGGCGCGCTACTACAGGCTCGTGACCGATTCGCTCGCGCCCGACTACGAACCTGCGAGCGCGTGGACGTTCTCGCGCGACAAGAACACGATGATCGACGAGTACATCGTGGACTTCCCGGAGTACGTCGGAGTCGGCTCGGGAGCCCTCTCCTACCTCGACGGCACCATCTACGGCAATACGTTCTCGCTCGGCGAGTACAGCGCGCGAATCGAGGCCAAGACGATGGCCCTGGTGAAGAAGGGTCGCAAGTACGGACGGGGCGCCTCGATGCGCTACCGCTTCGTGACTGACATGTTCGGGCTGCGGCTCGACAAGAAGCGCTTCCTCAAGGACTTCGGAGTGCCTGTTGAGTTGGGGCTGCCCGTCGAGATCGGCTTCCTGAAGCTCGTCGGCGCCATCGCCACGCACAACTCCGAGGAGATCACGCTCACTCCCAAGGGTCGCTACCTGCTGATGGTCATGATGCGGGAGACGCTCGCCGCGAGCAACGACGCGCGCGACAAGGCCCGCGCCGAGCTCCCGCTTGACGAGCGCATCCTGTTGCTTGAGGGCGATACCTCGGCGTTCACCAGTGAAGCGGTCCTCGCCGTCGGCTGACGAGTCATCTCAGCTAGACTCTACTTCAGTGCATTCCGCGCCGCCCCATGGGCGAAGAAGGAGGACCGTGGCAATCGATTCCGAGAAGATACTGGTGATGGGCGTGGGCAACCCGCTCATGCGTGACGACGGCGTCGGCCCTCGCGTCATCGAACTGCTTCGGACCGGCTACACATTCCCCGACAACGTCGAAGTGGTCGACGCGGGAACGATGAGCTTCATGATCCTGGACCTGCTGCGCGGGGTGGACCGGCTCATCATCATTGACGCCGTGGACAACACTGAGGAACCTCCAGGCACCGTGCTGCGTATGACTCCCGAGGAGATTGCACCCAACCAGGTCGCACACTCGCTCCACGACGTACGTCTTGTCGACGTCCTTCAGGCGGCAGACCTCATGGGAAGCTCTCCGGAGACCATCGCCTTCGGCGTCCAGATCGAGGCTGTCGAGGAGTGGGTGCTTGAGCTGTCGACGCCTGTCGAGGCTGCAGTGGCGATCGCCGCGGGCGCGGTACTCGAGGAGCTGCAATCGATGGGAATCGAGCCGCTGGCCTGCGCCGACGCCGACGTCCATGCGCAGATCATCGGCGCGCTGCGGTCATACGCGCCGATGCCCGACCAGACGCCCGACGCCGAGTAGATCGAGCGCCGGCACGGCCGCATCGGGCGGCAGGTGCTACCGCAGGGCTCGCTCGATCGAGTCCCCGATGCCCTCGGCGTCGAGCCCCGCTCGCGCAAAGACGTCCCTCGCTGTTCCCGACGGCTGGTAGCCATCGACGCCGAGTCGCACCAGCCGAGTCGCGCAGCCGTGGTCGGCCAGCCATTCGGCCACGGACGCTCCGAGCCCGGTGCTCGCGTTGTGGTCCTCGACCGTGACGATCAAAGGCGCCTCGGCGGCGTAGGCCATCGCCGAGCCATCGAGATGCAGCGGGCATGCGACGATTCCGACCTCGGCAGAGACGCCCCTGGCAGCAAGAGCGTCGGACGCGGCGACGGTCGCCCCCGCGAGGGTGCCCATGGTGAGGACGACGACATCGGAACCCTCGCGGGCCCATACGATCTCGCCGTAGGCGAATTCGTAGTTCTCACTGAAGAGCACGGTGCCGTCCTCGCGGAGCAACACAGGGAGCTTGCTCCTGCCGACAGCGACGCAGACGTTGCCTTGCATCGCCGCGGCCGCGCGTACGGCGCGGTCGGTCTGATTGGGGTCGGCTGGGACGATCACCTTCCAGCCGAAGAACTCCCGAAACGCCCCGACGTAGTCCAGGCACTGGTGCGTCTTGCCGTCCTCGCCGACATCAAGCCCGCAGTGTGTCACGGTGAGTTTGAGCGCGGCGCCGTTGATGTCGTTCAGACGCTGCTGGTTGTAGACCTCGTCGACCCCGAAGACGCCGAAATCGCTCCAGAACGCGAGCACGCCGGGCACCGTTGAAAGCGCTCCACCGACTGTCGCCGCATTGTGCTCCCCTACTCCGCACTGGATGAAGCCCTCCGGACGCGCGGCGGCAAACCCGTCCGTCTTGACCGAGACAGCCAGGTCACAGTCCAGCACGGCTATCGGCAGCTTGGGGTTGGTCTCGGCGAGGTCGACGAGAGCGGTACCCCATGCCGAGCGATTGTCGGTGGGCTTGCTTGCCGAGTAGGAACGTGGCGCTCCGCGCGTCAGACCCACGGCCGGAGTCTGGTGGTCGAGCGGCAAGACCGTGCATGGCTGGCCTCGGCGGAGACGTGCGACGTCGAGTTCCGAGGGGTCGCAGCCGAGTTCGGCCATGGCGCGGGGGTACTCCTCGGCGGTCAGGCCGCGACCGTGGAACTCCGGTAGGTCCTCCATGAACGAGACGCCCTTGCCGATGAGGGTCCGCGCTACGACCACTGCCGGACCATCGGTCAGCATCGCGTCGCGAAGGGCCTCCGAGAGCGCCAAGAGGTCGTGCCCGTCGCACTCGACGACACGCCAGCCGTCAGCGGCCCAGTCGGCGGCGATGTGGACCGGCATGACTTCGCTGGTGTGACCGGAGATCTGGATCCCGTTGCAGTCGATGATCGCGGTCAGATTGCCGAGCTTCTCTTTGACTGCGAGCCTGCGTGCCTCGGCGACCTGGCCCTTGTGCTGTTCGCCGTCGCTCATCGCCACGAACGTATGCCAGGCCGCGCCGGTAAGCCGAGCGCCCAGCGCCAGTCCCACCCCCGCCGAGAGCCCCTGGCCCAAATTGCCGGACGACCACTCGATGCCCGGAACCGAACGCTCGACGTGACCCTCGAAGACGCTTCCGGCCTGCCTGAAGTGCGCCGAGAACTGCTCGGCGGGAAAGAAGCCCGCCGCAGCAAGCGCGGCGTAGGCTCCGGGCGACGTATGCCCGTGTGAAACCACGATGCGATCGCGGTCCGTCCACCGTGGGTCGTCGGGCCGCAGCCGCGCGAGCGAGTAGAGCAACGTGTAGATCTCCATCGATGAGAAGGAGCCGCCGGGATGCCCGGAAGCCGCGAGTGTGGTGGCCGTGAGAACGTGCCCGCGCGCTCGTCTCGCCCGCTCGGCCAGCTGATCGAGCACGTCGGCCGAGAGCGGCTTGGTAAGGTCACGATCGAGCATCGGGACTCCTCTGGTTACGATTACCGGCTCGGTGGGTTCCGCACGCCGGGACAGGTACACTTGAGCTGACCGTCTGATTATCCCCTTGGGAGGCACAACTCGTGCAGACACTGCTGGATTGCGCCATGGAAGCCGCCCTTGCCGGCGGACGCGAGCTGGTCGCCCGTCGCGCCAACATGGGCGCTGTGAGATCGAAGGGCTGGTCCACCGACTTCGTCACCGAGGCCGATCTCGCTGCCGGCGTGGCGGTCGTCCGCACAATCACCGAGCGGTTGCCCGATGCGCGCTTCGTGATCGAAGAGGACGAGGTCTACGACATGGGACCGGCCACGCGGGGCTCGCTCGACGACGACGAGGTCTGGGTCATCGACCCGCTCGACGGCACCACATCGTTCGTGCACGGGTATCCCACGTACTCGGTGTCGGTCGCTTGTCTGCGGAAAGGTCAGCCGGTCGCCGGCGCGGTCTACAACGCGGCGCTGGACGAGATGAACGCGGCGGCGGTTGGCCTCGGCGCGAGGCGTGACGCGGTCCGGCTGTCCGTCAGCGATGCGCCGAGCGTGAACGATGCGCTGCTCATCACCGGCTTCCCCTACGACCGTGGGGCGCCACTCGATCGCCAGCTCAAGGTTCTGGCCGCGTTCCTGCGCGCCCCCGTGCACGGGATCCGCCGAGACGGCTCGGCTGCGATCGACTGCTGCCACGTCGCCGGCTCGCGTGCCGACGGCTTCTGGGAGTACTACCTCAAGCCCTGGGACGTCTCGGCAGGCGTAGTCATCCTCCGTGAGGCCGGCGCACTGGTCACCGACGCCGACGGCGCCCCCTGGACCGCCCACAGCGAGAGCATCTGCTGCGCGAACCCGACGCTGCATGCTGAGATGCTGGCGGTCATCGCAGGCGCGCAGCGCTGACGGTCGATTCCGGCGCACGGATGCGTCGGCCGTGAAGGTGTCGGCCCGGCCGGGCTAATGGGTCCTCGGCGCCTCGACCGCGTCCTCGGCCAGCGTGATTCCGAAGTCGCCGAGCACCTTGCTCACGGCAGCTTCGCCGCTTTCAATGCAGTTGGGTAGTCCGACGCCGCGGTAGCTCCCGCCACCGATGGCCAGCCCGGGGATCTCAGCGCATCGAGCCTCGATCGTTGCGACCTGATCGAGGTGACCCATCGAGTACTGCGGCATGCCAAGGGTCCAGCGGTAGAAGCGGCTGAAGAGGGTCTTTGCCTGCGGATTGATCCCCAGGATGCGGCGCAGCTCCGCCTCTGCGATCCGGGTGATCTCCTCGTCGCTCTTCTCCATGATCGTCTGGTTCTGAGGCCCGCCCACGAACGCGCGGATGAGCACCTTGCCCACTGGCGCACGACCGGGCCACTTGGTCGAGGAGAACGTCGCCGCGAGCAGCTTCGCCTTCTCCTTCGCCGGGCACAGCACGCCGAACGCGTTCATGTCGATACCGACTTCGTCCTCGTTGAACGCGAACGACACCGTCGCCGAGGAGCTCGCCGGAATCGCGGCAAGGGCGTCCGCGATGTCCGCGTCGACGCAACGCGCGAGAGGCTCGGCCGCCCACGACTCGGTCGCAAGCACGACCGCATCGCCGGAGAGCTGCGACCCATCCGACAGCTCGACCGTCCAGGTGCCATCGTCGCCGCGCAGCAACGAGGTCGCGGTCACGCCGGTCCGCATCTTCTCGGCGCCGGCGGTGCGCGCCATCGCCAGGGGCAGCTCGTGCATACCGCGCTTGAAGGCGGTGAAGAACGTCTTGGGGTTCTTGGGGTCGGGCGGGTACTTCTTGCGCATCTCCTCGACCATCTTGCGCTGCGCGAGGAACGCCGTGATCATGTTGCCGTGCTTCTGCTCCATATCGAGCAGGTTGGGAAACGTGGCCGCGAGTGACATGTCGGCCGGGTCGGAGCCGTGGACACCGCCAACGAGCGGCTCGGCAAGGCGGTCGAGGATCTCTCGGCCCATGCGGCGCACGATGAAGCTCTCGAGCGTCTCGTCGTTGAACTCGCCGGGGGCGAGCTTCTTCTTGGGGACGAACAGGTCCATACCCGCCCGAAACTTGCCCGGCCAAGAGAAGAGCCCCGTGGTCGCAAACGGCAGGAACTTGGTCGGTGCGAACATCATCACGCCGTCGGGCATCTCGTAGAGACGGTCGCGGGACAGGATCAGGGTCTTCTTGCGCTTCTCGTCGGTGGGCATCGTATCGTCGCCGATGCCGACCTCAGTGGCGATACGCTTCACCGCCGGCTTGGCAGTCAGAAACGAATCCGGACCGCCGTCGATCACGAACGACCCGTGCTCGTTCTCGATGATCTCGCCGTCGATCTTGCCGCCGAGACGATCATCCTTCTCGACCAGGACGAAATCGACGTCCTCGCCGGCCGCAGCCGCTCGCTTGATCTTGAGCGCCGCACCGAGACCGGCAACGCCCCCGCCGATGATGATGACCTTCTTCAATGTAAGCCTCTCGTCGCTCTTGCTCGGGCGCGTGAAATCGCCCATGCGGGTCGTATCGGTTCCGCACCGCTTAGCTGCGGGGCAGGCCTGGCTGCGTCGGCTGTGAATCCTCGGCCAAGGTGATCCCCCACTCGGCGAGCACCTTGGTGACCGCCTTCTCGCCGCTCTCGAGGCAGTTGGGCACCCCGACGCCTCGGTATGCGCCACCCGCGAGCGCCAGCCCCGCTATCCCGGCAGTCCGCTCCTCGATGGCGTCCACTCGGTCGAGATGACCCATCGTGTACTGCGGCATGCCGCCCACCCACCTGAACACGCGCGCGAAGACCGGCTTCGCGTCGGCCTTCACGCCCAGCAGCCGCACGAACGAACTCCGCGCTATCTCGATGAGGTCGTCGTCACTACGCTTGATGATCGCTTGGTCCCGTGGCCCTCCGACGAACCCGCGCAGCAGCACGCGTCCTTCAGGAGCCCTGTCGGGCCATTTCGACGACATGAGCGAGATACCTGTAACCGGCTCCTGCTCCACGGCCGGCGACAAGATGCCGTGCCAGTGCTTGTCGAACGGGCAGTCAGCCTCGTCGAGCCCCATCAGGATCGTCGCCGAGGACGAACACGGGATCGAAGCGACCAGCTCGGCGATGTGCGGATCGACGCCCTCCAGGAGCGGCGCCGTTGCCCACGCCTCGGCCGCCACGATGACGGCGTCGCCGACAAGCGCCTCCCCGTTGCCGAGGGTCACCCGCCAGGAGCCGTCGGCCTCGCGCGCGATCGCAGTGGCTGCGACGCCGGTGATGATGTTCTGGCGGCCGGCGGCGTCGGCCATCCGGTCGGTAAGGAACTGCAGCCCCTCATGGAACGAGCTGAAGAACGTGCGCGGCTTGGCTCCCGGTTTGGGCGGGTACTTGGCCTTCATCTCCTCGACCCGCTTGCGCTGCGCAAGGAACCCGCGCACCAACGAGCCATACTGCTGCTCCATGTCGAGCAGCATCGGATACGTGGCTGCGAGCGACATGTCCTTGGGGTCCGAGCCGTTCACGCCGCCCACCAAGGGCTCGGCGAGGCGGTCGAGGCTCTCTCGTCCCATGCGACGCACCACGAAGCTCTCGAGCGACTCGTCGTTGCGCTCACCGGGGGACAGCCTCTTCTTGGGAAGCACCAGATCGAGCGCCATACGGAACTTGGCCGGCCACGAGTACAGCTTGGTGGTCGCCATCGGGACGATCTTGGTGGGCGCGAACATCATGATGCCGTCCGGCATCTCGACCAGGCGGCCCTTCTTCACGATGAATGTCTTCTTGTTCTCATCGATCGTGGGCGTCTCGTCATCGAAGATGCCGAGCAGCTTTGCCACGCGGTGAACGGCGGGCTTGTCGGTAAGGAAGGAGTCCGAGCCGCCGTCCACGATGAACGCGCCGCCGCGTTCGGGATCGGGAACGTGCTCAGTCGCGAGTTTGCCGCCCAAACGTGAGTCCTTCTCGGCAAGTACGAACTCGACGTCGTATCCCGCCTCGGCCGCGCGGCGGATCTTGTAGGCGGCGCCAAGCCCGGCAACTCCGCCGCCGATGATGACTACGCGCTTCAAATGCACGCTCCTCGCTAGGCAGTGACAAAGACGGCCACTCGGGTTCTGCCGGGAACGCGAGTCGCAGTTAGATGAGCGGCGTCACCATCTCGGTGATCGCGTCCAGGATGCGCGGGTCGTCGTTGGGGACGGCCGCCCGCATGAAACCGACATCGGCGTCGAGCGCGGCACCTGCCGCGACGACGTCAAGGTCGTACAGCGTCTCCATGTGGTCAGTGGCAAACCCGATCGGCGAAACGACGATCGATGTGTACTCGGAAGCGGCAACCGCCGGAATCAGCTCATCAAGCTGCGGTCCGAGCCAAGCACCGGGGCGTGCGCCTTTCGACTGGTAGGCGAGGAACCAAGCACGCGGGTGGGCGGTGGTGCCGAGCGCGGTGAAGCCCTCGAGAGTCTGGGCGCCCGCACCCGGGGAGCCGGGCGCCATGCCGAGCCTAATCGCAATCTCCTGCGCAACTTCCTCGAGGCCAAGAACATAGGGGTCATTCTCAACGAGGTCCGACTCAGGGAGACTGTGGGCCGTGAATACGACCACCGCACCCTCGTTCGGCTCGATGTCTTCAAGCGCGATGGCGGTGCTTCCGGCGAAGAAGTCGATGAATCCCGCACTGGTGGAAAGCAGCGGCGCTTCGACGATCTCAAGATGGCCGTGCTCGGCGACCACTGCCTCGATCGCCTCGCGATAGGCTCCTGAAGCAGCCTTGGACTCGAACGGTGAGAGCGAGAACGTGACGATTCGGTCGCAACCTATCTCCATGAGCTCCGCCACGGCGTCGGCGATGAACGGGTGCCAGTAGCGCATGCCCACGCGGACAGGTGCGGGGCTCCTCGCGTGGCCCAGCCGCTCTTCGAGCCCGGCCGCGATCGATGCGGCGATGCCCGGCAGAGGCGAACCGCCGCCGATCGTCAGATATCGCTGGCAGACTGCGTCGACTAGTTCGTCGGAGGGCTCACGGTCCATCAGATTGCACATGAACGGACGAACCGCCTCGATGCTCTCGGGACCGCCAAAGCCCAGTAGCAGAACGCCGGTGCGTGACATGGTTGCTACGCTCCCGCCCCGCCGCGGATGCGGTCGGAGTGCTTGTGCACGTAGGAGATCATCTTCTTGGCCTTCTCGGGATCACTCGTCTTATGGATGCCGTGACCCAGGTTGAAGATGTGCCCCCGACGCGTGCCGACCGCCTCGAGGATCTCGACAACCTGCTCCTCGAGTATCTCGTCTGGGGCGAAGAGCGCCACCGGGTCGATGTTGCCCTGGATGCCGAACTTGGGATCGATCTCGGCTACGGCCCGCTTCATGTCGAGGCGCCAGTCGACGCCGATGACGTCGCCGCCGGCCTTTTGCGCGAGGTCGAGCATCGAGGTCGCGCCGTTGGGGAAGTGGATCACCGGCACGCCGCCGTCAGGAACAACCTTCTCGCCGTGTGCCTTGACCTCGTCGATGACGCGCTTGGTGTGCTTGAGCACCGAACGCTCGTAGTCGCGCGGGGCAACATAGCCGACCCAGCTGTCGAAGACCTGGACGGCCTGGACGCCCGCGTCGATCTGCGCCTTGAGGTAGGCGATGGTGGTGTCGGAGAACTTGGTGAGCAGCAGGTCCCACGCCTCGGGATCGCTCCACATGAGCGCCTTGCAGTTCTCGTAGTCACGCGTGCCGTGACCCTCGATGGCATAGCTCGCAAGCGTGAACGGGGCACCGGCGAAGCCGATGAGCGGCACTTTGTTCTCAAGCTCACGACGAAGGATCTTGACGATCTCCATCACAAAGCCGGTGTCCTCAAGCGGGTCGGCGACCCCGAGCTTGGCAACGTCGGCTGCGGTACGCACCGGGTTGTGGATGACCGGACCTTCGCCCTTGGCGAACTCGAGGTCGAGCCCCATTCCGGGAAAGCCCACGAGGATGTCCGAGAACATGATCGCAGCGTCCACGCCGATAAGATCGACCGGCTGCATCGAGACCTCGACGGCGAGCTCAGGCGTGCGGCACATCTCGAGGAAGCCGTACTTCGCACGAATCTCGCGGTACTCGGGCATATAGCGCCCGGCCTGCCGCATCATCCACACGGGAGTGCGCTCGGTCGCCTCAAGGCGCGCGGCGCGAAGGAAAAGGTCGTTGTAGGCCATTCGGGAGGGTCCTTTCGAGGCGTGGTGCGTGCAAAACAGTGCGCAAAGCCGACGGCGATTCTACCATGCCGAGGTGTCGAGGCGAAACGCCACGGCACCACTTGCACTCCAATAGGGCATCAGCGGCGGGCAGCAGACTCCAGCAGCCCGATGACCTCGTCACCAGCCGCGGTACGCCCCGCCGAGTACTCCCCCAGCCCCGCCAGCCGAGACGACAGGTCTTCCGGGGGCGGGTCGACGAAGAACAGTGGCTCTCCCGTGACCGGATGCGTCAGTTCGAGCCGATAGGAGTGCAGGAACTGCCGAGTGAGACCGAGGTCTGCCTTCAGGCGGCGTTGACCATACACCTGATCGCCCACGCATGGATGGTCTATGTAGGCCATATGCACGCGAATCTGGTGGGTGCGACCCGTGTAGAGCTTGCATTCGATGAGCGTGAAGCCGTCGTCATGCGTGCCGGCTTCAAAGCGCTCGAGGACGCGGAACGTGGTCACCGACTGCTTCGCCGTCGCCGAGTCGGACACCGCCATCTTCATCCGCTCGCGAGGATCCCGGCCGAGCGGTGCGTCGATCATGCCCGAGTCAGGCGCGATCCGTCCGTGGACCAGTGTCAGGTATCGTCGGTCGATCGACTTGATCTTGATCGCTTCCTGGAGGGCCACCTGTGCCTCGTCACTCTTGGCCACCATCATCAGGCCGGAGGTGTCCTTGTCGAGCCGGTGCACGATTCCCGGGCGGTCATCACCCTGTAGCGTACCGAGCTCATCGGAGTGTGCGAGGAGGGCGTGGACGAGCGTGCCTGTCCAGTTGCCCTGCGCGGGGTGCACGACGAGACCTGCCTGCTTCGAGAGCACGATCATGTGGTCGTCCTCGAACCTGATGTCCAAGGGGATGTCCTCGGCGACAAGATCGCCACGGTCGTACGGGGGGATCTCCACTTCGATCCGCTCCCCCGTCTTCACCACGTGCTTCTTGGGGACCGAGCCGCCATCGACCAGAACCAGTCCATCTTCGATGAGCTTCGCCGCCGCCGAGCGCGACGCCAGGAACTCCAGCGAGCCGAGCAGAACGTCGAGCCGCATTCCGGTCTCGTCAGGCGCGACCACGTGTTCGAAGTAGTCGGATGGCTTCATTCGGCGGCCTCGGGCCGGCCCGAACCGTCCGGGGCGCCCGTGGTGTCGCCTGAGGCCGCCAAATCGGAGGTCGCGTTCTCGTCTGCCTCGGCTTCTTCGGCCTCCTCAGGCCCAAACAGGATCCAGAACATCAGGATTGCCACGCCGATCACAATGCATGAATCGGCAACGTTGAAGACGGGGAACTCGATGAACCCGAACTCGAAGAAGTCAGTCACGTAGCCCAGTACGACCCGGTCGATGAGGTTACCCACCGCACCCGCGGTCACCAGACCGAGTGCGATGACGACGGGCCACTGAACCGGGTGCGTCCTGCGCCAGAAGGCGGCGATCACAAAAAGCACCAAGGCGGAGGTGACGATGAAGACGGGCTGCCGCCCAGGGAAGAGCCCGAACGCTGCGCCTTCGTTGCGCACGTAGGTCAGATGCAGAAGGTGCGGAACGAATCGAACGGACTGTTGCTCGACCATAGCAGCTCGCACCATGGCCTTGCTGATCTGATCCACGGCAAGCGCGATGAGCGCCGTGGCTATGAAGACCCGACCCGGGTGGGCCAGGTCTAGCGGGACTCTTCGGCTTCCTTGCACTTGATGCACAGGCTCGCGGTGGGAACGGCTTCGAGACGGGCCGCCGGTATCTCGGCGCTGCAGCGCGCACAAGTGCCGTACGTTCCGGCGTCCATTCGAGCGAGCGCAGCACGCACCTCACCCAGCAGATCACGCTCGTTCGCCTCAAACGTCATATCCAGCTCGCGCTCGAAGGTCGCAGAGCCCTGGTCGGCCATGTGGTCCCGGTAGACGTTCTCGCCGGTCGCATCGGACTGCGACTCACGTTCGTGCCGATCGAGTTCGGCGATGTCGGCCTCTACGCGTGCAAGGTCGTCCTCGAGCCTCTGCCTCAGCTCCACGATCGTCTTGTCATCCAGCATGTCGAATCATCCTCCTGTGCACGTGCCCGGCAGCTAGGCCGGGCACGAGGTGTTCCTAGGTCGAGTGTACCACCGGGCACCGCCGGCGAACCCCATCGAGTAAGCCCCGTGTTCGGGCCTACCCGAGTCCCGCCAGCACGCTTGCGCAGCGTGCGCACACCTCGGGGTGAGCGGTGTCGGTGCCGAGCTCGCGCAGGTTCCAGCACCGAGGGCACTTCTCACCCTGCGCGGCGGTGATGCTGACACCGATCTGATCGCCGGGCGCGACTTCTACCGACGCGACGATGAACAGCTCCGCCAGGGCTGTGCCTCCGCGCGCCCCGAGCGTCGCAACAACGTCGGCGGGTGCAGTGATCGAAACGGCGGCCTCCTGGCTCTTGCCGATGACCTTGGCGTTGCGCGCCTCTTCGAGCGCCTTCGTGACGACTTCGCGCACGGTCTGCACCGTCGCGTAGTCCGTCTCGAGACCGCTCAGGTCCTCGGCGAACTCCAGCACCGGCCAGTCGGAAAGGTGGACGCTCTTGGCGTCGCGCAGCGCCTCAGGCATGAACAGCCAGACCTCCTCGGCGGTGAATGAGAGGATCGGCGCCAGGACACGCACCAGCACGCCCAGGATCGCCGAGAGGACCGTCTGGGCACTGCGGCGGGACGCGCTAGCGGGCGCATCGGCGTAGAGGCGGTCCTTGAGCACGTCGAGGTAGACGCCGGACAGGTCGCCCACGTAGTCGTAGATCGTGCGGAAGACGGCGTGGAAGCGCCATTCGTCGTAGGCCGCGGTGACCTCGGAGAGCATCGTTGCGAGCTGCGCCATCGCGAAACGATCCAGCTCGGGCATCTCGGCGAGCGGCACGGAGTCCGTCGCCGGGTCGAAGTCATAGAGGTTGGAGAGCAGGAAGCGGAATGTGTTGCGGATGCGGCGGTACGCCTCGCTCGTGCGGTCGATGATCTCGTCGGAGATGCTCACGTCCTGGCCGTAGTCCGCCGAGGCGACCCAGAGCCGCACGATGTCTGCACCGGACTTGGCGATGACATCAATCGGCGAGACAACGTTGCCGAGGGACTTGGACATCTTGCGACCGTTGCCGTCAACGATGAACCCGTGAGTCAGCACGGCGTCGAACGGCGCTACGCCGTATGCACCGACGCTCGTCAGCAGCGACGACTGGAACCAGCCGCGATGCTGGTCGGAGCCCTCGAGGTACATGTTCGCGGGCCGGCGCAGCTCAGGTCGCGTTTCGAGCACGCTGGTATGCGAGCAGCCGGACTCGAACCACACGTCCACGATGTCGGTCTCGGGCTTCAGCTCGGTCGAGCCGCAGCGCCCGCACGCGGTACCCGCAGGCAGGTACTCGTTCGGCGCCTTGGTGAACCAGGCATCGGCACCCTCGGTGGCGAACAGCTCCTCGACCGCCGAGAAGGTCTCGGGCGTCGCAACGGTCTCGCCGCAGACCGCGCACTCGAACACAGGGATCGGTACGCCCCACGCGCGCTGACGGCTGATGCACCAGTCCGGCCGGTCCCCGACCATGCCGCCCATGCGGTTGATCGACCACCCGGGGATCCACTCGACCCGGTTGATCTCGCGCATCGCGGCCTCGCGCAGGTGCGTCGCCTCCATCGAGACGAACCACTGGTCGGTCGCGCGGAAGATGACCGGCTGCTTACAGCGCCAGCAGTGAGGATAGCTGTGCGAGATCTCCGACGCGGCCAGCAAAGAACCTCGCTCACGCAGCCACTCGACGATCACCGGGTTGGCGTCGTCGACCGAGAGTCCCTCGAACGGACCCCCACCGGTGTCGAACACGCCGTTGTCATCGACCGGCATCGGCATCGGCAGGCCGAACTTCATGCCGACCAGATAGTCGTCCTCACCATGGCCGGGCGCGGTGTGCACCGCGCCGGTGCCGGTCGTCAGTTCGACGTGGTCGCCGGTGATGATGACGCCCGTGGCACCTTCATGGATCGGGTGCGCGTACAACAGCCCCGACAGCTCCCGGCCTTTGACCCGGACCGGCTCGCCGTCGGCCCCCGCGACCAGACCCCACGAGTCCCAACCGGCAAGCTCGGCGACGGCGGGAACGAGCGCCTCGGCAAAGACGACGACTTCATCGCCGACGACAACGCCTACGTAGTCGGCGTCCTCGGCAAGCGTGACCGCCGCATTTGCCGGTAGCGTCCACGGAGTCGTCGTCCAGATGAGCACGCTCGTCGGCAACCCCGCCGAGGAGAACGCGCCGACGGGCTCCATAAACCTGAACTTGACGTAGATGCTGGTACTGGTTTCGTCGGAATACTCTATCTCCGCTTCAGCCAGAGCCGTATGGCACCGCCTGCACCAGTGGATCGGTTTGCGCCCCTTGTAGATGGCCCCCGCCTCGTAGAGCTGGGCGAACACCTTCACGTCGCCAGCCTCATAGCTGTGGTGGAGGGTGAGATACGGGTTCTCCCAGTCGCCACGCACGCCGAGCCGCTTGAACTCGGTCCGCTGGACGTCAACGAACTCCATCGCCCAGTCCCGGCACAGCTCGCGCAACTTGGCCTGGGAGATCTTGGCCATCTTCTCCGGCCCGAGCTTCTTCTCGACCTGGTGCTCGATGGGCTGTCCGTGGCAGTCCCAACCCGGGACGTACGGCGCGCGATAGCCCCGCATCGACTTGTACTTGACGATGAGGTCTTTGAGGACCTTGTTGTAGGCGGTGCCCATGTGAATGTGACCGTTCGCGTACGGCGGTCCGTCATGCAGGATGAACGCCTCGGCGTCCGCGCGCTTCGCCAGCGACTCGCGATAGACGTCGATCTCGTCCCAGTACGCAAGCCACTCAGGCTCGCGCGACGCGAGATTCGCCCGCATCGGGAACTCGGTCTGCGGCAGGTTCATGGTCTGCTTGAAGTCGTTTGACACGCTGGATCATCCCTCTCAGGGAACAGCCGAGAAAAGACCCGCTCCTGTACGCTCGGCGTGCGAGTTCAGAAGCAGGCGCGGGGTGGCTGGATTATGCCGTAGCCCCTCTCGAAGGGTCAAACCTATCGAACGAGCCGCCGAGTGGACCGTCTAGAAGAGCGACTGATCCGGCTGGCCGAACGCGTCACGAATCGCGGCGTCATCGACCCCGTCGATGCTCAGGATCTTGTGACGCGACGTTTCACCGCGCACCACACGTATCGATGACTTCGGTATGCCCAGCACCTTGCTGATGACTACGCACACCGCTGCGTTCGCCTTGCCGGCCTCAGGAGCTACGGTCACCCGAACGGACAACTCGCCGCCCCTCCAGCCGACAACCTCGTCCCGCCCGCTTCGAGGCGTGACGTGAACCGCCAGTTCGGCCATCGGCGCTAGTCGATCTCCTCGATGTCCACATCGGAGTCGCGCTCGCCAAAGGCGTCAAAGCCTGGGAGGGAGAACTCCTCGGGATCGACCAGCTCCACCGGCCCGCTGGGAATGTCAGGCTCGCCGACCTCGCCGAGCGTGACGCTCTGAACGAAGCCGGACGCAGGGGGGTCTGCCGGAATCTCGAGAGAGGAAACAACAGGGTCCATGAGGATGGTCTCCTGCAGCTCGACCTCGGGCTCTTCGATCGCGGGCGCCGCCCAGATCATCTCGGCAGGCTCGTCGATCACGGCTTCGGCGGCCGGCGGCCGTACATCGACGGAACTCACGGTGCCATCGCCGGTCTCGCCCAGAAGGATGCTCACGTCATCAGGCAGCGTCTCCTCGCTGATCGCCCCCAGCTGGGACTCGAGCAGGGCGCGGTAGCGGCCGCGGAAGTCCTCCTCGGCCTGCTTGATGCGTATGAGTTCGTTGGCTACGACCTGGCGCTTCTGGAGCGCCTGGTGGATGAGCTCCTTGGACTTCAGCTCCGCATCGCGGAGCATGGTGTCGGATTCCTTGCCGGCTTTGGCGACGATAGCCTCGGCGGACTGCTGCGCCGCGACCATGGTGTTGTTGAGGGTGGCCTCCATCGCCTGGTAGCTGCGGACACGCTCGTTGGCGGCCTCGAGCTTCTCGGCCTGGTCGATGTTCTCCTTGAAGAGACGCTCGAACTCGTCGGCTACCTCGTCGAGGAACTGGTCGACCTGTTCCTCGTTGTAGCCACGAAGTGAGTGTCCGAACTCCTTGTGGTGGATGTCCAGAGGAGTGAGCTTCATCGGTGGTCCCTTCCTTGGTACTGCTGTCGACCGAACTTACAACGAGATGCTACCTGATGGCGACTATCTAAGTAGAGTAGCGAGCCAACGAACCGCAAACTGCAACACGAGTATCGCAACGATCGGCGAGAAGTCCATGCCCCCCATGGGCGGAATGAAGCGACGGAACACGCCGAGATACGGCTCAACCAGGCTGCCGAGCACCCGATAGACCTCGCGAATCGTCTCACCGTTCATGGGAAGCCACGACATGAGGACGTAGGCGATGATGAGGATGATGTAGAACTGCCCCACGCCGGAAACGATACCGCTCAAACCCGTCACGATCCGAGCTCCTCGGCGCGCTTCACATTGGCGGCCACGGCCTCGGCGAACGCCGCGCGCAGGCCACCGGCTTCCAGACGCTCAAGCGCAGCGATCGTGGTTCCCCCGGGACTTGCGACGCCGTCGACCAGCGCTTCGGGATGCTGCCCCGAGGCGTCGAGCAGCTCCGCGGTCCCGCGCATCGTTTGGATCGCGAGCATCTGGGCGACGTCTCGTGGAAGACCCTGCCCCACGCCGGCGCGGGAGAGCGCGTCGACGACGAGCGCGAAGTAGGCCGGTCCCGAACCCGAGATCGCGGTCGCCGCGTTCTGGTACTTCTCGGGGACGATGATTGCCTGACCGACCGTCGCGAACAGCGCGCGAACCAGGTCGACCTGCTCGTCGGTGGCCTCGTTGCCGCCGCTCACGACGGCCATGCCCTCACCGACCATCGCCGGCGTGTTGGGCATGACGCGTACGACAGCGGTGCCCACTGGGAGCAGCGACTCGAGATGCGCGCAGGTGAAGCCGGCCACGATCGACACGACCAGCGCGTCCCGCAGCCCGGCCGAGAGACCGCCCAGCACCGCCTCGGCGACCTGCGGCTTCACGGCGATGAGCGCCACGTCGGTGGGCAGGGCCTCCTCGGCGCTTGGCACGCAGGAGACGCCCAGCGACGCGCCGAGCGTATCGCGACGCTCGGAGCTTGGCTCGGCGATGGTGATCGAGCTCGCCGAGACGACCCCGGACTTCAGGAGCCCCGCGACGATCGCCTCGCCCATGCGCCCACCGCCCACGACGGTCATGGCGCCTTCGAATCGGAATCCGTCTCTCATGTCCCTAAGTCCCCGAAGCTATCGTCACTGACTGAACATGCCCGTGTCGCGAAGGCGACGACGGTCGGCGTCGGAGACCTCGATATTGTGCGGAGTCAGCATGAACACCTTGTCCGACACCTTCTGTA
>CAZIPT010000008.1:0-46097 GCA_964541375.1 uncultured Eubacteriales bacterium | reverse complement strand
GGGGACGGGGAGGGGGGGTGCGGCGAGGCCGAAGTACCCGCCGGTTACGGGGGGGGGGGGGGACGGCGCCGGGCGGGAGGAAGGCTCCCAGCATGGCCGCGGCGACGCCGTCCTGACGGAACGAGTACATTCCGGCGAAGATCGCGACAGACCAGAAGGCCCCTCCCGCGATCACAAACGCTCGGGCGAAGCCGCGCTCCATCGAAACGCGCTCCATCGAGACGCCCTTGGTTGCGGTCGCAACGTTGGTGCCCTGCTTGCGAGACTCGGACAGATCGTAAGCTACGAGACCGAAGAGGACCGGCACGCCGACAATGACAGCCGCCGCCCCGACAAGTCCTCCGATGATGAGCACGGCCACTAGGATGATTGACATCGCCCTCTCCTTCCACGCGATCAGCAAACGCTTACCCTTAACCCAAGGAGAGTATCTCCCTCCTCGGCAGGGACTAGGTTCGCTCGCGGTTTCAGTCTTGTTAGGGTCTTGTGAGCAATTCGAAGCCCCGAATCGACGGTCGATTGGCGATGCTGAGGGTGTGCCGTTCCTCGGGCGCGGGGCCCTGACCGGCTCAGCCAAGTCCACATCGCCAGCCCCGCTACGGAGCGGCGCTGGCCTCCAGAGAGCCGGTCAGCGACTGCGTGTGGCAGTAGCTGCAGAATGACAAGCTGTGGCACTTGTCGCAGCTTGAGGTGGTGTTCTTGTTCACAAAGGTGGAGTGAAGCTCCTTCCACCCTGCCTCATGGCCAACATGGCACCGCTTGCAGAAGTTGATTCTGTGACAGGTATAGCAGGCACGCGTATCAGTCCGGGCCGCCTCGGGGTGGTTGGCCTTCCACTGGTCGGCCGGCAGGTGCATCGGCGGTTTGATCGCGTGACACGTATCGCAGAACTTGAGACCGAAGTCGTGGCACTGGAAGCAGTTATCCGTACCGACACTGAGCGCTTCGGCCCCATGGGTCTTGATCCAGTCAGAACGTTCGTGAAGCGGGGTCCAGGGCAGGACCCGCCCACCGTGGCACCCCCTGCACTCGCCCGGCGCGATAACCTGCGAGAGGTAGGAGGGTTCGTGTCGAAACGAGTTGGCTCCCGTGTGACACGTCGTGCAATCGACCTTGAAGTCCGCCGCCTGCATCGCCGACCCGGCAGATAGGCCGGGAAACTGCGAATGGCACTTCTTGCAGAACCCCACGTCCACCCATCTGGTCGTTGCCACGTTGCCTCGTGTGGTCAGGTCGACCCTCTGGTGGCAGTCGTGACAGGCGAGTCCGGGGAGCAGCTCGCTCTTGAGGTGTATGCGATGCAGGACGATGGGCGAGTCGAACTCGTCACCGTGACACGCCACGCACTGCGACTTGGGCGCGTTCGCCGAGTCCAGATGCAGTTTGCCGAGCTCCGCCTTGCTCTTGATCGGGACGAGCCGGTAGCGGGCCTTGTACGCCGCGGTCGCCCAGGTTGACGCTGCGCTACTCACCGGAGTGCTCGTGAGAAACGCCGTCAGGATGAGCGCGTTCAGCAGCACCGAGGCCAGGATCAGCCGAATCAGCGACTTGTTGACGTCGAACACCCTCTTCGTGGCTTCACGGCGCCCACTGTCCATCGCTACGCCGCCCATCCTGCATAGGTGAGCGCCAGAATCGTCGCAACGGTCACGACGACGAGAATCAAGGCGAGGACTCTTTCACGCGGCTTCCGGGACGGACCGCGGTCGATAAAGGGCCAAGCTGCGAGCACGAGCAGCAGGACCGCGGGTGTCAGTGCTCCGATGAGTGGTGGAACGATTCGGACGTACTGGTAGAGGAAGAGGAAGTACCAATCGGGTTTCGACCCCTGCGGCATGGCCGCGGGATCGGCACGAACTCCCAGAGCCGCCGGAAGGAAGATGCAGAGCACAGAGTAGAGGCAGAGCAGGAGCACGACCGCCGTCGCCTCGGCGATGAAGTGTTCCGACGGGAAGGGTGCCCGCTCAGGCTCCTGCGGGCTGGTGTCCGCAGCCGGCTCCATCGCCTCTGCCGGAGGCGCCTGTATCTCAGTCGGCGCGGGCATGCGGTCCCGTGAACTCATCAGAGGGGCCCCGAGATTCCCTGCGTGCGCACCATCCTGAAGTGCAAGAACAGCAGCACTGCCGTGGCGGCGGGGAGCAGCATGATGTGGCCGGAGTAGAACCGCGAGAGTGCCGCCGCGCCGATCGTGTGCCCTCCGACGATGAAATACGACAGCCGCTCCCCGACAAGGGGGGTCTTCTCAATGAATGCGATCGCTCCTGTCGTTCCCCAGTACGCTTTCTGGTCCCACGGCAGAAGCGACCCCGTCAGGCCGAACGCCATGGTGAGGATGAAGAGGCATACGCCGGCGACCCAGTTCCACTCCCTCGGATGCTTGTAGGCGGCCGAGACGTACACCCTGAGCATGTGGATGACGATGAACACCACCATCAGCCGAGAGCCCCACACATGGACCGACCGGATGAACCACCCGTAGTTCACAAAGTTCGAGATGTAGAAGATGCTCGCGTAGGCGCGCTCCGGGGTGGGCTGATAGTAGAAGGCCAGCACGATTCCGGAGAGCGCCTGCAGCAGCGCGGTGGCGAATGTCAGGCCTCCGAAACAGAACCAGAAGCCGCGAGCGTGCCGAGGAACAGACCTGGCCAACACGTTGGTCCGCACCCAGAGCGCCAGATCCGGTTTCCGGTCGACGGCGCGCGCTGTGACCTCCTCGGCGTTGGTGGTCATAGGGTCCCCTACGCCCGGAATCCCGAGACGATGACCTCACCGTTGACGATCTCGGACGCTGCCGAGACCATGCCACGGGGCGCCGGACCGGCGAGCCGAGAGCCGTCGAGGGCGAACGTGCTCTTGTGGCACGGGCACACGAACTTGTCGGACTCCTTGTTGAACGCGAGCGTGCACCCGACGTGCGGACAGGCCGCGCTGAGAACCAGCACCTTGGCGCCCGGCGTCTTGACCACGAACACGGGCTCCTGACCGTACTCTGCGAGCAACGGCTCGTTGATCCGGAGGTCGGAAAGCCGAGCGACGGCCACGCGGCCTGCGTTCCTGCGGCCGTCTATGGAGCGATCGGGTGGGACCATCGCCTTGATCACCGTCGCACCGATGAAGAGGGCGGACGCGCCGAGCGACGCTCCCGCGGCCCAGACGAGAAACCGTCGGCGCGTGATGGGCGGATGAGTAGAGTCGAGGGACTGCCCCGCGTCTTGGTCGCTGTGCCCGAATGGATCGGACATCGCATACCTCCGGTTGGTGGGTACTGCCCGAATCGGCACACGGGCGGACAGCCGCCTGCGTGTACTTACGAATGTACTCTTGGCGTACTTAGGTTCCATGAGCGCTTCGTTAAGGTTGTGTTAGCACCGGCCGAGCGCCCTCGGCGCTTCTAGGCGAGCATCAACCGGAACCGGAAGACCGTGCCCGCACCGGGCGCCGACTCCACATCGATCGAGGAGCCATGCACCTCAACGATCTCCTTGGCTATCGCCAGGCCGAGCCCCGCCCCGCCCCGCCCGGCACGGGCCTCGTCGGCGCGATAGAAGCGGTCGAAGACCCGTGCGATCTGCTCGGGCTCGATGCCTGATCCCTCGTCGGCGACCTCTAGAATCGCTGCCTCACCCTCCACACGGGCGCGCATGTGCACCGTCGTGTCGCGCGGCGAGTGCTTCAGGGCGTTGTCGACGAAGCCCAGCAACACCTGGACGATGCGATCTCTGTCGGCAAGCACGTCGATATCGCCGTCGGGCAGCTCCACCGACAGCTCGACGCCGGCCCTCTCGGCGAGCGTGCACATCACGCCGGCGACCTCGTCGAAGAGCGTCCGAACCGACTGCGGGGCCAAGACCGGGTGGAGACTCCCCGCCTCAAGCTTTGCAAGCGTGAGCAGGTCGGCGACGAGCCGGCCCAGGCGGTCGGCCTCGATCTGCATCGTGCGCATGAAGTCGTCGCGGACCTTAGGGTCGTCCTTGGCGCCGTCGTTGAGCAGCTCGAGCATCCCCTTCAGGGCCGCGATCGGTGTGCGCATCTCGTGGCTCGCGTCGGCGACGAACTGCCGCTGCGCGTCCTCGACCCGATGCCGCTCGGTCATGTCGGCAAGGAGCAGCACGGCGCCGTCTACGTGGCCGGCGTCATCGCGAAGGGGCGTGCAGTGGATCAGGACCGTCAGATCGCCCAAACGCACAGTCGCCGAGGCGTCCTCCCCTGCGAGGCCCGCATCGATGACGCCCAGAACCTCGCTGTCGTCGGTGAGGCACTCCGCCGACTCCCCCATCAGGTCGCCCTCCGGCGGCGCGAGCAGTTCCACGGCCTCCGGATTGATGACTCGCACGGTCCCGGCCGCGTCGAACGCGACCACGCCCTCGGCCATCGACTCGACCACTGCCGCAATCTCCCGCTCGCGCTCCTGCACCGCCGAGAAGGCCTCACCGAGCTTGGCCGCCATCTGGTTGTACGAGACGGCGAGGTCGTATATCTCGTCAGGTGCGACGCCGGTTGGCAGCCGCTGCTCGAAGTCGCCGTCGGCGATTGCCTGTGCCGCGCTGGACATCGCGCGAACCCGGCGACTGATGAGCTCCGAGAAGCCGAAGCCCAACAGGCCGGCGACGACGAGAGATATCCAGAAGGTGATCCACAGCCGTCCGCGCACGGCGTCAAGGATGGCCAGTTCGCTCGCCACCGAGCTGGCGATGACCACGACCCCCTCGCGATTGCCCTTGGGGCCGTGAATCACCTTCGAGGCGACGACCCATCCGCCTTGCTTCAGGTCCATGCTTGCGTAGGGTGGGTCGTCAGCGAGCCCTCCGAGACGCGCGGCCTCAAGCACCTGGGGGCTGGGTGCGGTGTCAAACGAGGAGTCGAGCAGCATGCCGCCCTTGTCATAGACCCAGATGCCGGCCCCGTAGATGTTGCGGTACTCAGACATGCTCTTGCGCATGCGGGCGAGGCTCTCGACGGTCACCGGGAACTCGGGCTGGAGTCTCAGCGCGAGCGCCGAGGCATCACGGAGCTCGTTGGTCTTGCCCATCTCGGCGAGTGTGTACTTGAGTCCGACCGACAATGAGCCGGAGAGGATGAGGATCGCGACCACGATGACGACCACGAAGAGCTCGGTCTGCCAGAGGCGGAACGAAGCTCTGACGCGCGGGGCCATGAGGCCTAGGACTCCCTCAGCCGATAGCCGAACCCGCGAACGGTCAGGATATAGGCGGGATCCTTGGGATCGGCCTCGAGCTTCTCACGGATGTTGTGGATGTGAACGTCGATGGCGCGTTCGTCACCCACCGGCGACTCCTCCCAGAGCGCCGTCAGAATCGCTTGCCGGGAGAAGGCCGTGCCCGGATGCCGGGCCAGATGCAGGAGAATCCCGTATTCGGAACTTGTCAGGTGGACCGGCTCCCCCGACATCTTGACCTGCCGAGACAAGGTGTCGATCTGGAGGTCGCCCACGGTGATGCAGGCCTTCTCGTCGGGTTCCATGTTGGTCCGCCGCAGAATGGCCTTGACTCGGCTGACGAGCTCTCTCGGCGAAAAGGGCTTGGTCACGTAGTCGTCGGCACCGAACTCCAGCCCCAGGATGCGATCGACCTCGTCGCCGCGTGCCGAGAGCATGATGATCGGGATGCTGGACTGGGCGCGAAGATCGCGCGCGATATCGAGTCCGGACTTGCCGGGCAGCATTACGTCGAGGATCACGAGGTCCGGCTTGATCTGGGAGAAGATGAACTCGCCGCCAGCAGCGTCTCCGGCCGTGTGGACTTCGTAGCCCGCCTGAGAAAGGGCATAGTCGACGATCTTGAGGATCGATTCCTCGTCATCGACGACCAAGATGCGCTCGACCGACATGATCCTCCCTGATGACACGGTGCCCGTACAGCGAGAATACCCTTTGCGAGTGGAATTGCCGTCTAATGCGCGAGATTCCACGGATCCTGCCGGTCGCCCGACTTGCAGACGCGCCGCCCCTACTTCACGACCGTAAGAGCGGGATTGATGTTGTCTTGCGGAACCTCTCCGTGACAGCGCACGCAGAATGCGGCCTCGTGGCAGGCCTCGCAGTTGCGGTGCGTCTTGACCTTCGCACCGTGGTCAGTCCGCCACGTCTTTGTGTGCGACCTTGGACGGGTCGAATGGCACTGCGCACACCAGTTCTGCGTCCACTTGTGACATTTCGCGCAGTCGACCTCTTTCTGCTTGTCCGGATGCACGACGACCCAATTCGCATCCCGGTGATTCTCGGGCAGCGCCTTATTGGTGTGACAGGTCGAGCAACCGTTCTTCGCCGTCTTGCCGTCGTGGCACTTCAGACACTCGGCCATGGCCGGGGTGTGCTTGCCCGCAGGGTTCGTCTTGTGGACCAGGTACTCGTGACACTGAACGCACTGAAGCTTCAGCACGTTCACGTGCGCACGATGCGGGATGTTGAGATCGCCGGATGGCGATACCGTTCGCAGGTCGACATGGCACCGTCCGCACGCCTCGTTCGTCGGGGTCTTGAACAGCTGGGGCTGCCGGGACGGCATCACGAACGAGAGGTAGAACTCGCCGAGCATCCGGCCGGCGTATACCGTTTGCGCGGTCCAGCGGGGCGACACGTGACAGCTCTGACATGACGCCTCGGCATGCACCGAAGTCGACCACGTTTCGTGGGCGTTTTGCAGTGCCGGATACCGGTTCATGAACTGCGGTTGCGTCGCGACGTAACCCGGGATCACGACAAATACCACGAGAACGAGCGCCGCTATCCCCAGAACCACGAAGAGGCGGCGCCTGCCGCCGCCGCGCAGCGACTCCCGCGCGCGACCCAGCCGATCTCGCCAGGTGCTCTTCTGTGGACTATCAGCTGACAACTTCAATCCTCCAAGTTAGGCGCGCGGCCCGAACGAGCTAGTCGTGACACTGCTTGCAGAACTTCTCGCCACCGTGACAGACGAGACAGCCCTTGCCGCGCTGCTTGGCAGCGGCTGCGTGACCGGTCTTCCAGTTCCCGACGTGAGATGCCGGACGGTTCTTGTGGCAGTCGGCGCAGTAGTTCTGAGTCCACCCATGGCACTTGCCGCAATCACCGGTCGCTGCCTGCTGGCTGTGTACCTCAAGCCAGTTCTTCAGCGCGTGGCTCTCGGGAGTCCTCTTCTGGGTGTGGCACTTGACGCATTTGTTTGTCGCGGTCTTGCCGTTGTGGCACTTGGCAAGGCAGGTCGCCATCTGAGGACTGTTGTAGCCCTTGTCGTTCGCAGTGTGAACGAGGTTCTTGTGGCACTCGACGCAGTTCATCTTGAGAACAACCACGTGGGCCTTGTGCGGGATCAGGAGGTCGCCGTTGGGCGAGACCTGGCGATAGTTCGTGTGGCACTTCTGGCACGCGGCCACGCTCGGCGGCTTCAGCAGATTCGTCGTCTGCGCACCAAGGAAGATCTGCGAGTAGAAGGCGGGAATGGAGGCGAGACCGTAGCTCACCAGGCCCTTCACGCCCGGCTCGACGTGACACGCCACACACCCGACACGGGCGTGAGTCGAGTTCTTCCAGTTGTCCATGCGGACCGACAATCCCGGATAGCGCCGGTAGTAGCCTGGCTGCGTTGTCGAGAACTGCGGCAGAAAGGCCACAACGAGGACGACGAGCACCACAGCCGCGGCAATCAGCCACCGCAGCTTCTTGGAGCGCTTGCCAGTGCCTTCACCTTCGACAGGCGTCGGCTCGTCGTGCTCCGTCACTTACCGCATCTCCTTGAACTGGTTGTGGCAGTCGATACACTGCTGCTCCTTGTGGCAGGCCAGACAGCGCTGCTTCTGCTTGCCCGGCTCCTTGTGCGCGCCGATCCATGTGGTTGTCGACCCGTGGAATGCCGGCCTGAGTGCATGACAGTCCTGGCACTCACCCTCGGAAACGTGACAAACGAGGCATTTGCTCTTGTCTATCAGCGCCTGCGAACCGTGCTGTTCCATCCAATCGGGCTTCGTGTGGAGAGCCTCGATCGCCTTCAGGCCGGTCTGCGCGACAAGCCCCTTGAACACCGGCGTCTGGCCCGTCGTATGGCACAGGCGGCACTGGGCCGATTCATGGCACGTCTCAAGACACGCGTTGGCGCCTATCGTCTGGACAGCCTTGGGGTGCGACGTCTTCCAGGCTTCCTTGTCAGGGTTGAGCGTGTGATGGCACGTGGAGCATTCGTTGGTCTTCTTCCAGCCGGCGTGACACCCGTACGTCGCGCACACACCGCTGAACGGCATGGACTTGTGCTTCTCCATGTACGCCTCTTCGTGCGCGGTCCACTTGTGACACGTCACGCAGTCCCGTTCCTCGGTGCTGACACGCAAGTGCGCCGGATGCGGGACCTTTGCCGTCCGCTTCGCGTTGAAGCTCCACGCCCCGCGGTGGCATTCCAGACACGCTTCCCTCGGTGGCTTGACCATCTTGGTGAACCTGGGCTCGCTGCTCTTCGAGAACAGACTCGTGTAGAAGTCGCCGACAAGACCGACCTCGTGGAGCACGGGGCCGCCCTGATCCGTGTGGCACGCGTTGCACTCAAGACCCTTGTGAACCGAGGTCTGAAGGGTGTCGTACCGGCGGGTCAGCGACTTGTAGCGCGCAAAGAACGCGGGCGAAGACGTCAGGAACATCGCGACGCCGATGAGCGAGACGGTCACGACGACGAGCCCGAGCGCGATCAGTACCGGTGTACGAGGGAGCCGATTCACAGCGTTTGGCCCCTTCTCGGTCGTGTCTGGAGTCACGGTGCGGTCACCTCGGCTTCGAGCGCGGGCTCGGGCGAGGCGATCTCGCGGAACGGCTCGACACCTTCCTCGTGGTCATCTTCCGGCGTTTCCATCGGGAGGACCTTCATCGCCAGTGTGATCAGCAGAAGGCCGAACGACAGGATGCCCAGAGCGAGGAACACCTCGACGGTGCTCGGCACGTAGATGCCGGTGAGCTGGCCCAGGGTGTTGCGCGCGAAGCCCATCGCCATGAGCGAGTAGCGCTTCAGCAGCACCGCAACGAGGTACATGGAGGCCGCCGTGATCTGGACCGCCGGTATATGCCGAGACGGGCGCCGAGCGAGCAGGAAGAACGCCGAGAATCCCAGGATGAGTACGGGGAGAAACGCCCAGGCGTAGTGGCCGGTGAAGAACTCGCTCATCCGGATGGTGTGCCCGGGCATCGCCGAGGTCGGCCAGAAGATGCTCAGAATCTCGACGACCAACAAGAACAGGTCGATGATCATGACCGTCGCCAGCAGCGTGGAGAGGCTGCGAAACATGGTGGGTTTGAACTTGATCTGCGTCGTCGACTGCACGATGTAGGCGAATATCAGCAACAACGATATGCCTGATGCAGTCGCCGACGTCAGGAATATCGGGACCATCACCGCCGAGTGCCAGAGCTCTCTGGACTTGTTCATCGACAGGACGAACGCCGTTGTCGTGTGCATGTAGATAGCGAACGGGAGTGCGATCAGCGTCATCGTCATCGCGAGCTTGTGGCCGCCCTTGCCCGTGATCAGGACCCACAGATCGATGAAGCACAGCACCATGTAACCGCCAGCCGCACTACCCGTGTAGAGGAACGGCGACGTGGGGTTAGGGGTCAGAGCAAACCACATCATCCTGATGGGTCTCTCCATGTCGGTGAGGATCCCCATCAGCGCCATCATCGTCAGGATGCCGGCCTGGAGCACCGCGATCCTCGAGAGTGCTGCGTACTGCTTCGCCCCGAACAGGTGGACACTCGCGTAGACCACCAGACCGCCGGCGGCCAGACCGATGTAGTACATGTAGTCGACGAACCACAGCCCCCAAGGGTAGTTGTCGCGCATACCGAGTACCGCGCCGCCGTGCGTAAGCAGCTGGGACCACGCAACCACTCCCATGGCCAGGAAGACGCCGAGAACGCCGACCCACAGCCAGAACCGCGGACTGGCCGCCTTCAGTGCGCCGAAGTCCCAGTCGATTCCGATGAACCGCTTCACGCCCGGCCGAGATGTTGCCACGTCAGTCACGTGTCATCACCCCACATACCAGATCATCGGTTCGGTACCCAGTTCCTCTTTCATGCGGAAGACCCGTCTAGTCTTGATCAGCTCCGAGACAGCGCTGTTCGGATCGTTCAGATCGCCGAATGTCCTGGCGCCGACCGGGCACACCTCTGTGCACCGGGTGGGGAGGCCGACCCTGACCCGCTGGACGCAGAAGGTGCACTTCTCGATGACGCCCGCTTTGGCCTCAAGCGGCACCTTTGGGTTGATCTCGTTCTCAGGAACAAACGGATCGACCCAGTTGTTGTGTCGTGCGGAGTAAGGGCACGTGACGATGCAGTTCCGGCATGAGATGCACTTGTCGTAGTCAACGACCACGATGCCGTCGGGCTCTTTCCATGTCGCCTTCACAGGGCAGCCGTAGACGCATGTCGGCTTCGCGCAGTGCATACACTGCACCGGCTGGTACCAGCGCCCGGGATCTCCGCCCTTCCTGTACTCCAGCGTCGAGCTCTCTATCTCCATCGTGCCCAACTCGTTCTCGAGCACCTGGATGTAGGTGAAGCCCGAGTTGCGCCCGATGTTGTTCTCCTTGACGCAGGCGTACACGCACTTGCGGCAGCCGACGCACGCCTTGACGTCGATGACCATTGCCCACTTCTGATCGCCTGCCGGGGGCGCATAGGACACCGGATGCCCGGGATAGTTGATCGAGCCATCTTCCTCGATGAGGTGCTCGAGAGAGACCTCACCCGGCGCCTCAATACCCTCAGAGACAGCCTCAGCGGTGGTGGTCGCGCCCTTGGAAGAGGCCAACTCAGTGGCAAACGCCGGAATCACGCCCGCGGCGAGAATGCCTGCCACGGCGCCCATGCCTTTGAGAAAACGCCGCCTCGTCATATCGCTGCGGCCCTCGTCGAGGACTTCGGCCTCGACGTGCACAGGCAGCTTGTCCTGGCTCATCGCTTCGACCTTCCTAGAATCAGTGTGCCTACCAACCCGCCCGCAGCAACCACGCCCAGCGTGACGAGCACCGCGAACCAGACGGGTGTCTCGACAGGAGGGATCCCGCGAGGTGCGGGGGCCATGAGCGGCGTAAAGGGTTCCTTGTCCGGCAAAACGCGGAACTGGAATCCGGTCCCCACAAAGGGCATCAACGGACCGGCATAGATCCAGCCGGGGGTGTGGGGGTCGTGGCAGCCCGCCGCCGTGCACTTGGCAAAGCCCTTGCCGTGAGCACCGGCCTTCCAGAGCGCATATTGGGGAGAGTGGCACTTGGCACACACCAGCGACACTTCGCCGGTGATGTCCACCAGGCCGCCATCGATGGTCTTGAGCATCCCGGGGTTCTTCTCGGCGTCTTCGTGGCATACCACGCACGCCTCTTCGGCCTTGCCGAGCTTGTCGTGACCGATCAGCTCGATCTCGTGACCCTTGAAGTCGTTGGGGAACTTGCGCCCCGCTTCGACCGCACCGGGAGCCACCGGGTGGCAGCTCGTACACGGGTAGAAGAACAGCTCCCCGGTCGAGGCCTGGCCAGCGAATGCCGGCGCGGCGAACGCGAGGAAGAGGACGAGTGCCAAACATGTCGACAGCATCAGCCGTCTAGTCTCGATACCTGAAGCAGTTATGACGCTGACACCACCTTCGAGCACGGTGACCGAACCTGTACGAGCTATCCGAACTATCAGTCCTGATGAGCGGCAGCGGATTCATGGACTATTGCCGTATTGTTAAGGTTGTGTGAATGCTACTACGGGTTCGAGGCCGGCACCGGCGACTTGGTGTGGCAACGCACACAGTACGTCGCGTCGTGGCACTTGAAGCAGAACGCCGCTCCGGTCTCGCGCACTTGAATGTTGTGCTGGGCGACCCAGGGACCCTTCTTGCCGTCGAAGCCCTGATGGTGGCACATCGTGCACAGGTTGGCATTGCCCACGTGGCACTTCTCGCACACGGCACGGTCCTTCTTGGCGAACACGGCATGTCCCGACGCACCCCGAGCCCAACCAAGCGGGTGCGGGATCTCGAGCCCGTGGCAGTTGTTGCAGAACTGGTCCTTGTGGCACATCACGCACAGTTGGCGATCTGCCTTCGCGGCCTTGCCGTGCTGCTTCTGCCAGTTGCCGGTCTTGTGGGTGTCCGGCTTGAGATCCATGTCCTTGACGTGGCACACGATGCACTCACCAGATGCTTTGGGCTGCGAGGCTTGTCCGTGGCAGTTGAAGCACTGCGACATCATGAGGGTTCCTCGGCTTGCGCCGGGTTCCGGGTGCGCCGCCCAGAGGTGGCACGAGACACACGACTTGTTCCGTTTCGCGTGCTCGGCGTGCTTGATGACCAGACCATAGCGCGACGTTGCCTTGCGGTTGGCGTCGTGACACTGCAGACAGGCCGCCTCGGTGATCGGCGACATGGTGGTGCCCGTTGACCCGGTCGCCTCGAGACTCGCCTGCGAGACCTGACGTGCGCGCATGTCCCGCGCTACCGTCGTCCAGCGTTCCGCAACCGACGCCGGTGCGCCGTACCAGGGCCGAGGCGTGCCGTGACACGAGTAGCAGCCGACCTCAGCATGCGGAGAGACTCTCCACGAGTCGACCTTAGGGCGCATCTCGTGGCACGAATAGCACGCTCGCGGAGAAGATACTGCAACCGTGGCTGCGCTGAAGACCAGAATCGCAGCAACGCCGATAAGCGCACCGATGATGATGCGCGACCTGGTTTGGGACTTGCCGGGAGCCGGAAGCTTTGCCATGACCTTCATTCTGAACCTGCAGAGGCATACCACATGGGCATCTGAAGCTCAGTGAAGCAAGTCCGCTTCCAGTTCGTCCTCTGCGCCAAACCCATGTTGGGAGTATGTTCGGGGCGTGTTTGGCGCGGGTGCGAAACGCGTTAGGGTTCTGTTAGGAGTCGGCCCGAGCGCGTCACTCCTTGGACCGGTGCATGATGTCGGTGATCGTGCGCAGCTGCGCGGACTTCTGGTTGTGTTCCTTCTGCATCTGCTCGCGCTTCTTCGGATCGAGGTTGTCGCGTACCCGATCCGCCAGATCGCTCGGCGTGAACGGCTTGACGATGTAGTCGGTGGCGCCTTCATTGAGAGCCTGGCGCTGCTTGTCGTAGTCGCCGACCGCCGAGAGGTGGATGACCGGGATGTCCTTGGTCACCGGGTCTGCGAGCAGACGCTTGCGCACCTCGGTACCGTCCATGCGCGGCATCATGACGTCGAGCAGGATGAGGTCGGGATGGTGCAGCTTCGCCTGTGCGATCGCCTCGACTCCGTCGTAGGCCTCGTCGACGACGTACCCCCTTCCCACCAGAGTCGTCTTGACCAGCTTCACGATCGAAGGCTCGTCGTCTACTACCAGGATCCTTGCTGCCATCGTGGGTCCCGCCCCTTCTCTTGGTGTGCCTACTCGCCGAGAAACTCCTGTACCTGAGCGACCAGGTCTTTTGGTGTGAACGGCTTGCAGATGTAGCCCGCCGCGCCGCTGTCCAACCCGGCCTTCTGCTCGGACAGCTGGGTCTTGGCCGTCAGCATCACGACCGGGATCTCGCGTGTCGCCGGGTGGCCCTTCAGCCGGCGGCATGCCTCGAAGCCGTCGAGTACCGGCATCATCACGTCCAGCAGGATCAGGTCGGGTTGCTCGGCCTCGGCGATCGCTATCGCCGCGAGCCCGTCGCTGGCTTCGATCACGTCGAAACCGCCTGCCTTGAGTGAGAACGCCACGAGCTTGAGGATGTGCGGCTCGTCGTCGACAGCGAGGATGCGGCTCATGCCGTGACCTCCCGGCGCGAATCCATCGTGCCCATGATGAGCGCCTCGACCTCGTCGGCAATGAGTTCGGGCGAGAACGGCTTATGAAGCCGGTGTGATGCCAGTTCGAGCACGTCTATGCGGTCGTGGTCGATTCGGTGTGCGGTCATCACCAGGACGGGGATCTCGGCCCACTCCGGCGTCGTCTTCACTCGCTGGATCAGGTCGTAGCCGTCCATCTTGGGCATCTTGAGGTCGGTCACGATGATGTCGGGAATGCGCTGCTCGAGCGCCGCGACCCCCTCGGTGCCGTCGTACGCCGCAACTACCGCGAACCCCTTCTTGCGAAGCGTCTCCGAGAGGACCTTGACCACCGAGCGATCGTCGTCGACCACGAGGGCCACCGGAGATGAGACCGAGCCGACGATCTCGTCGATGATCTTGAGCAGCCGACCTTGGTCGATCGGCTTCTCAAGATAGTTCGCCGCTCCCATTCGGCAGCTCTTGCCCTCGTCACAAACGATGGAAAGAACCACCACCGGTATGTCGCGCGTCTCAGGGCGCTCCTTCAGCCGGTGCAGCAGGTCGAACCCGTCGCCCTCGTGAAGTATCACGTCCAGCGTGATAGCGCGCGGCTGCACCTTGAGCGCGACAGCGAGCGCCTCGTCGGCAGTGTGGGCCTTGACCACCTCGTAGCCGCGGCGAAGCAGGTACGTCTCGATCAAGTCGGCGACCTCAGGATCGCGGTCGATAACGAGCACGACGCCGCCGACAACGTCCGGACCCTCGAGGGAGGGCGTACGAACCATCTCGGCATCGGCCAACGGCAAGCTGAACCAGAACGTCGAGCCTTTGCCGGGCCTGCTCTTACAGCCGATCTCGCCGCCCAGCAGCTCGACGATCGTCTTGGAGATTGAAAGCCCCAGACCGGTACCGCCGATCTCGCGCGTCATGGCCGTGTCTACTCGATAGAACTTGGTGAAGAGCCGCTTCTGGTCCTCTCGGCTGATACCGAGTCCTTGGTCGCTGACCGAAACGGTCACGAAGTCGCCGGTTTCGCCCGCGGTGATCGAGACCTTGCCGCCGCCTGGCGAGTACTTGATGGCGTTGCTGATCAGGTTGATCAGCACCTGCCCGACGCGGTCAGGGTCGGCGACAACCTGGGGCAGATTCTCCGGCACGTGAACGTCGATGCTGCGATCGGTTTGTGACAGCACGGCGCGAAAGGTATCGACCGCCCCGTCGATCGAATTGGATATGTCGAGCGGCTCGACCTTGAGGTGCACGCGGCCCGACTCGATGCGTGAGATGTCGAGCATCTCGTTTATCAGCTCGACCAGACGGTCGGAGTTCTCCTTCACGATGCCGAGGAACTCCTCCTGCATCTCGTTGATGTCGCCCGCACTGCCATCGAGGATCAGGTCGACGTAGCCCTTTATCGAGGTCAGGGGCGTACGGAGCTCGTGGCTCACCGTCGAGACGAACTCGTTCTTCATGTCCGCGATCTCGCGTTCGGCCGTCACGTCGCGCAGCGCGAGGATCCTGCCCATGTAGTTCCCGGATCCGTCGACGACGGCACTGACACGCGCCTTCACCACCAGATCGTGGTCGTCTCCGCGGAGTTCGACCTCGCTCACTGCATTGTCATCCAGAGGATCGAACGCCTCGGCGTGGGCACGGTGGAAGTCGCACTCCTCGCACTCGCCACGCTTCTTCTCGAACGTGCACGGCCCCGTCTCCGGGTGGCACAGCGTTCCCGAGATCAGCCAACACCTGAGCTCCTCGGAGGTGTAGGCGGGGCATTCAGTCTGCCCACAGCCCTTGACGTCACCGCAACGCTCGTCGATCTCCGCCCGCGAGTCCGATGGCTCGACGCCGAGAAGCGCGTCTATCGACACGGTCTTGCCGAGAACGGCGCCGCGCCTGGTGTTGAGCATCTCGAGCGCCGCCGGATTGACATAGGTGACCTTGTCGGCCGGATCGAGGAGTACGAGACCGTCGGCGGTGGCCGACAAGACCGCCTCGTTACGATCGCGCTCGAAGATCAGGTCCGTCTCGTCGCGCAGCGCCAGTACGAGTGTGTGCTCTCTTCCTCGGCCGCGGGTCAGGCGTGCCGAGAGGGAGCGATCGCCGATTTCGAAACGGAAACGGTCCGCTCGGTGCGAGCCACCTCCTCGCGCTCGTTCGATCCTCCGCTCGAGCTCCGCGTTCCCGAGCTCGGTGGGAGAGGCGCCGAGCAGGTCGTCCGCCGCACGCCCGAAAAGCGTGGCCGCGGCGTGGTTCAAGAAGCTGACCCTACCGTCGGCGTCGAACGCCATGAGGCCTTCCTCCGCGGCGGCAAGCAGCGCGGCAAGGGCCTCATCCGAGCAGGAAACCTGTCGGTGGTCCGACATGCGATCCTCCGAGAAACGAATACGGGCTTAGCACTGATAGCTTCGCCATAGTGCGCACCCATCCCTGCCTGCGGAATGCATACCGCGCGGCCCTGTGCGCGGTTCTGCCGACGACGGGTGGCACGCGTGCAGGTATGCTGTGTGCGAGGCGACGAGGGGCCGTCGTCCGCACCGCGAACAGGGAGTCCTCTGGTGGGAGACGACGCGCTCAGGGTAGCGATTCAGCAGGCCGCCGGCATCGACCCGGTGTCCGCATGCGAACTCAGCGGCGCCGCCTTCGAAGCGGAGCGGCCGGGCGACAGCGGTACCTTCTTGCTGCCGTTTCTGGGCCAGGCGGTGCGCATCCGGTACCCCGACTTCGCCTTCGACGCCGATTCGCCTCTACCGCCTCACGTCCGGGCGCTACTCGTCTACTACCTCGCGCGAAGCGATGGTTCCTCCCCCACCGGGGACTGGCGCGCCTTCGCGGATCTTCCCGACGGCCGCTTCTACGCCGCGGCCTTTCAGGGCTACACCGGCGATGCGATCGTTCGCCGCCTCGCCGAGAAGGCCGACGGAATCGCCGCGGGAATCGCCGCGCTCGGCGGGCGCGCGTTGGCCCCGTCGGAGCTCGCGACCAACGCCGACGCCGCATGGGTGGTTCCCGCGCTCCCGCGCGTACCGGTCGCGCTGGTGTGGTGGGATGCCGACGAGGAGTTCCCGGCGCGGGCGGAACTGCTCTTCGACAGCACGGCGCGAAACCACCTTCCCACCGACGGCTGCGCGGTGGTCGGGTCGTGGCTGACATCCATGCTCTGCGCCGAAGTCGAGCGGCAGCAGGACTGACACCTCACGGAGGCCGGCGGCCCTTCCTGCGCTAGTTCTCGCGAGCGGCCTCCAGCGCGTCGAGCTTCTTGTGGTCGAGGGCGCGCACCACGCCGAGAACGACTTTGGCGGTCTCCTTCACACGGCTCTTCTGAAGATGCGTGGTGATGTCGCGACTCGTGTGATACGCCGGGTCGGTGAGACGCTCCACCCAGACCGCCGGATATCCGGCGCGCTCGTACGGCTCATGATCGCTCCATCCGGTGGAGCCGGGGTCGCGCAGATAGGTCATGTGCACACCCTGTCGGCGGGCCTCCTTCAAGACCAGGTCCGACATCGCCTTCGGACCGACACCCATCGTGCGCGTGTGCAGGTTCTCTCCGACGCCGATCACATCGACCGAGATCATGCCCACCAGGTTGCGGCGCTCCTTCTTGCTCATCGACGCGACCCGGTGCCTCGATCCGTAGTGGTGGTGACCGGGGACGCTGTCCACGTATTCCTCGGCGCCAAAGAAGTCCAGCTCCACCGTCGGCACCGCAGGGTTGTCCTTGAGGAGCCGCGCGTACTCGAGCAACAGCCCGCACGCTACCGCGCTGTCGTTCGCGCCCGGTGCAGGCGGCTTGGAGTCGATGTGGGCACCCACCGAGACGACACGCGGATCGCTGCCCGGAACCACGACGATGATGTTGCGGCTGGTGGAGCCATCGGGCAGGGCGAACGACTCGGTCCTCGGCTCGTAACCCAAGTCGCGCAGCCTCCTCAGGATGTAGTCGAACGCCCGCCGTTCGGCCCTGCTCCCGCCCTTGCGAACGCCGAAATCGACGATGGCCTTGGTGTCAGCGAGCACTCGAGCGACGTCTGTGGCGGGAGGCTTGGCCACCGGCGGCGCAGCGGACTCGGTAGCCGCAACCGCCGGGACGGTGGGAGTCTGCTCGGCGGCGGGGGCGAGCGGCGTAGCGCTCGCGGTCGGCTCGACGGTCGTTGTGGCGGTCTCGATCGCCGGCGCGCTGGCCGACGTGGTAGGCGTGATGACGTTCGGGCCGCTCGCGCATCCCACACACAGGCCGAGCGATGTGACTCCGGCAACCGCAACGAGCGCGAGGAAGACCCGCACCGTGTCCTGGCGCGCGGAGCATGTGCGGGCGGACACGGGGAACTCCCGCGCCGCTAGGGTCTGATAACGGCGATGACGTGCCAGGTCACTCTCGAGAGCCGCAGAATGTCAGCGTTGTACATACGTACGCATCCGTGACTCGCCCACGTACCGATACTGCTGGAGTCGTTTGTGCCGTGGATGTAGTAGCTCGTGGGGCGCCAGTGCCCGCGGATCTTTCGCTGCAGCGGCACTCGACGCACACCCCACGGGCTCCAGCGCTTCTTCTTCTGCGTGGTATCCATCCTGAAGGTTCCGGTGGGCGTGGGCGTACGGGGCATCCCGATAGCCACCGGCGAAGCCTGCAGCACGACACCGCCCCTGACCAGGTAGAGCATCATGTCGGACTTGTCGACCAGAACGTACTTGTTGTAGGCGGGGGTGGAACCCAGGTTGTAGGCCGTCACACCGGCGCTGAACGCTGTGCCTGAGGCGTTCTGCGAGGCGACCTGCAAAGTGAAGTGCCCGTAGGGAAGCGATCCGGCAGTGACCGCGTAAGCGCCGCCCGAAGTCACGCCTGCCGCCGAGGAGACCGGTCGGCCATCGGCCAGCAGCGTCACCGAGGTGGAAGGATCAGCGATGCCGTTGAGGATGCGCCCGTTCGCGATAAGTGACTCCGACACCAGATCAAGTGTCGGTGTGCTTGGTGGGGCAACCGCGATCGCCGGAGACACCAGGGCAAACGAGATCAGAGTACCGGCAACCAGTGCTGCTACGCTGCGGCCAGCTCGGGCGCCCATCAGTAGGTCCAGACCATGATCTTGGTCACCGTTTGGTCACTGTTGCGAACGTAGAAGTCCGTCCCGCTCCGTCCCCCGAGGTGGTAACGCGTGTAGACGCTACCGGGGTACCTCGCGAGCCCCGAAGGGTACGCCGAGAGCAATGCGGCCTCGGTCGACCCGACACTGATGCCGGCCCTGGTCCTGTATCCCGCGCGGTTCACGACGAAGCCGAATACTCGATGCTTGCGGTTCGAGTACATCTCGAGCGGGTACTTGCCGCTACGCTTCTTTCCGAAGTAGGCGAAGTAGACGACCTGCCCCGCATAGCTTCTGTCCCTGCCCGACTTGGACACTCGGCCGAGCTTGCGCTTCGCCGTCGAGTCCTTCATCCCCAGCCGGGCAGAACCGACACCCGCGTTCACATGAATCGTGACCGCCGCTTGAGCCGCCGCCGGAAACACCAGTGTTGCGGCGAGGGCCGCAGCGAAGAACACTGATGTTGCTCTGGAATGTCTCATCAGAGGACGCTCCCTTGTCGAGCTGCGAACCAAGTGAGTGCGCTCGCGTTCAGTATCTGACGGATAGTGTATCCCCGAATCGCTCACACCCCTCGGTGTAGAATCTGTTAGCCCATTCAAGTGCGCGGGACGCAGTTTGGAGACCGGGTGGAAAAGGGCGGGGGCGAAAGCGAGCCGGCGGGTGACTCGGGCGGCTTCTTCGCGCCTGACGCGATCGCCGAGCCGGTGGGAACTCGAACCGGTCGACAGCTTCCCTGGTGGCGGCTGGCGCTTCGGTTCGCTCTCCTCGCCGCCATGCTGTGGGCCGTTGACTCAGTCGTCGCGCGAACCCTTCAGCCAGATGCGACCTATGCCAACGCCTACCGGCTACCGGAGACTCTCCCGACAGCGTCGATTTCCGACTACTTCGAGGCGATCCACTCAAGCTCGCTGAACACCAAGGGCGGCCCGATAGTGGCGTTCGTCGGCGCATCGCCCACGTGGGGCCATCGGATCAAGGATTCCGCAAACACCTACCCCTACGCCTTCCAGGCGGCCGCTTCGCGCGGGGGCTGGCCGAACCGCACGTTCAATCTCGCCAGTAACGGCCAGTTCATGTCCGACGAGTACTTCATCGCACGCAAGGCCGCCGAGGACTCCGACGTCGTCTTCGTCCAGCTCACCTACCACACCTTCAACCCGGCCTCACGCGAGGGCGCCGTGATGCGCTATCCGGAGCTGCCAAAGATGCTCGGGCTGAGCCTCGACACGACCGCCGCCGCGTATCTCGGCGTGAAGCCTTCGGCCGTCGCCGAGCAGACCTCGCGCATCGATGCCTTCGTCGGCAAGCACTGGCTGCTCTGGAAGGAGCGCGATTCGCTCGACCGCCGGCTGTTCGGGGGCAAGCCGCAGGAGCTTCTGGCAGGCAGGGCGCCGAGCGCTCCGGTGCCCACCGAGCTAGCCTCGGACACCGCCCCACTCGATGACGGGTTCGCGGCGTTCGAGCAACTCGAACCCGGCCAGCAGATGATCGTCATCTCACGCTACGCCGAGACCGCGTCGTTCACCGTCAGTCCTTCCGACAGTGACGTGCGTTTCCTCGCGCTGCTCGCGCAAGACCTCGCCGCGCGAGGCAAGAAAGCGGTCTTCTTCGTCGGTCCGCTGAACCGGCGGCTGGTCGAGGACTACCAGCTCATCGACCCCGCGCAGTATGCCGCAAACATCGCTGCGCTCCGTGCGCCCATCGAAGCGGCGGGGTTCAGGCTGCTCGACTACAACACCGGGCCCGACGTGCTGCCGATCGAGTACTTCGCCGACATCAGTCACACCAATGACGAGGGCGGCAAGGCGGTCGGCGCGCTGCTCTGGCGCGACACCAGGGAGTACGTGCGGGCGGGACGCCCATGATCTTCGGCGAGTGGGTCTACGGCGCATTCCTGATCGTCGCAGCGATCGTCTTCCGCTTCCTGCCTCCGCGCGCCCGAGGTTGGTGGCTGGCCGCGTGCGGCCTGGGGTTCTACGCCTACTACGCGCAAGCGTTCCTCTGGCTGGTGATCGCCGAGATCATCGTGATCTACGTCCTGACGCGCGATGCGCGCAAGCACGTCTGGGCCTTCGCCGCAGCGCTGATCGTCACGGGCGGCGCGCTCGTGCTCATCAAGTACGGCTGGCTGGTCTCATCGACCGCCGCTGACGCCGCGATGGCGCTTCGGCTAGGCCGATTGCCCACCTTCCCGCAGCTGGTGCTGCCGCTCGCCATCTCGTTCTTCACGTTCGAGTTCATCCACTACGTGGTCGACGCTCGCAAGGGGATCCTGCCCCCGCACTCCCCCGTGGACTTCTTCGCGTTCGCGCTCTTCTTCCCGACGATGGTCGCCGGACCGATCAAGCGCTTCGAGAGCTTCCAGCCGCAGATAGCCCGGGCCAAAGTCAGCGCTCAGGACATCAGCGACGGCGCAACCCGGATCGCCGTCGGCCTCGCCAAGAAGATCGTCATCGCCGATTCGCTCGCCCCGCTCGTGAAGCCCCTTCTCACTGACGCGGGGGTGCGCGGTGCCAGCCCCGCAACGATTCTGGTCGCACTCCTTGCATTCGCGTTCAAGATCTACGCGGACTTCTCGGGCTACTCCGACATCGCCATCGGCTCGGCTCGGCTGTTTGGGATCCGCGTGCCCGAGAACTTCGACTGGCCGTACATTCGCACGAGCATCGCGCAGTTCTGGCGGCACTGGCACATGTCGCTGACGTCGTGGATCACCGACTACATATACATCCCGCTCGGGGGGAGCCGCCTCGGCCTGGGGCGCACCGGACTGAACCTGATCGCGGCCTTCGCGGTCTCGGGACTCTGGCACGGCGCGCAGTGGCACTTTCTCGCCTGGGGGCTCTACAACGGGCTGCTACTGGCGGTCTACCGGGCCTGGGTCGTGCTCGTGAGGCGCCCGCTCGGCGATCGCGTGCCCGCTCTGGCTCCGGGTGAAGGCCCGCTGCCCGTTCGCGCGGCCGGAGCCATCGCGGGGTGGGCGCTCACGTTCGCGCTCGTCACGCTTGGCTGGGGGCTCTTCATCATGCCGCTCGACCGATTCGCCGAGATGCTCGGGAGGCTGCTGTGAGCGACACGCGCACGACCAACGCGCCTGATGCCCGCCCCGCTACCACGCCGCTCCAGCCGCGCTGGATGCAGCTCGTCGTCGCGCTCGCGTCCGACGTGGGAATCGCTCTGCTGTGGGCCGCGCTCATAACCGCCATCGTGCTGTTTTCCGGCGTCGTGTCGCAGTTCGCCTACGTCGACTTCTAGCCGCGTCAGCTCCCTATGCCGTGCTTGGCGCAGAACTCGTCGATGACGGAGTCTAGTGTCGGTGCCGACGTGTCGACCACCCGATAGGTGACGCGCACCGACGGGCGCTTGATCTCGATCAGCCTGCCCAGGTCGATCGGCGTCCCGATGGCAACCACATCGCACGGAGTCGCGTCGATCGTCGCGGCGAGGTCGGCGAGCTGCTCCGCCGAGTAGCCCATCGCCGGCAGCACCGCATCCATATGCGGGTAGGCCGCGAAGGTGTCTCGCAATGAACCGACAGCGTACGGCTGGGCGTTGACGAGCTCGGCAGCGCCTGCCGCGCGGGCCGCAAGTGCGGCGGCGCCGTAGCGCATCCCGCCATGCGTCACGGTAGGGCCATCCTCAACCGCCAGCACCCGCTTTCCTGCGAGCGCGGCGGGGTCGGCCGCGGTGATCTCGCTCGCGGTCAGGACCAGCTTCGCGCTCGGGTTGTAGGTCGCGGCAGCTGCCACCAGGTCGTCGATGGAGTGCTGCTCGGCGGTGTTGACCTTGTTGATGATCAGGACGTCGGCACGCAGGAAGTTGACCTCGCCGGGGAAGTACGCGCGCTCGTGGCCGGGCCGGTGGGGATCGAGCGCGACGATCTCGAGGTCGGAGTCGTAGAACGGCCAGTCGTTGTTGCCGCCGTCCCACACGATGACGTCGGCCTCCTTCTCGGCCTCGCGCAGAATCTGCGTGTAGTCGACCCCGGCGAAGACGATCGCGCCGACCTCGACCAGGTGCTCGTACTCCTCGCGCTCCTCGACCGTGACACCCAGGTCGTCCAGGTCCGCCACGCTCGCGTAGCGCTCGACCCGCATGGCGTTCAGGTCGCGATACGGCATCGGGTGCCGGATATCGACGGCTTTGAGTCCCTTGTCGCGCAGCCGCTCGAACACCCGCCGAGAGATACCCGACTTGCCCACTCCGGTGCGTACGGCGCAGACGCTGATCACGGGCTTGGTCGAGCGCACCATGGTCGCGTCCGGACCGAGGATCCGGAAGTCAGCGCCAAGCGACAGCACGAGGGACGCCTTGTGCATGAGGTCTACGTGCGCAACGTCGCTGTACGCGAACAGCACCTCGTCGACGCTGCTGTCGCGCAGCAGGCGCGGCAGGTCGGACTCCGGAACGATCGGGATTCCCTGGGGATAGCGCGGACCCGCGAGCTCCGGCGGGAACAGGCGGCCGTCGATTCCGGGGATCTGAGTGGCCGTGAATGCGACGATCTCTATCGCCGGGTCATCTCTCAGCGCCACCAGAAAGTCGTGGAAGTCGCGCCCTGCCGCACCCATGACAACCGCTCGACGAACGCGCCTGCTATCCGCACCGATCTCTGACATGGTGGCTGCCCCTTCCGTCTTTGAGTCACTGGTTCGAGTGACCTTGTCGCCGCAATGCATAGGATTCCCAAAGAGCCGCATACTGACTCGCCCGCGCGGCCGCTCGCACCGGGCCCTTCGGTGATGACGCAGCGAGAGACTACGGCGCCAGGCCGAGGTGCGGAAAGACCGCCTCGCGTACTTCTCGGACTCGTTCTGCCGTCAGCTCGAGAACACGCTCGGCGCGTTCGGGCGGTGAATCGAAGCTGTCATGAGCGCCCATGCTTGTGGGAGGCTCGCATCCCAGCCGAGATCGCACGTGCTCGCGCCACGACTCCGGGACCTCGTCGCACAGATCAACCCCGCCGAGCGCCGCCAGAACCCAGGTCCAGGCTAGCGGGACCACCTCGACGATGTGATAGCCCCCGCCGCCGAGCGCCGCCAGGCGCCCTTCGCAGAGCTCGTCGGCGAGACCGATGATCCCGTTGACGAGCGACCGGTACCCGGGGATGGTCAGTCCGAGATCCGTCTGCGGATCATCGTGATGGGCGTCCACCCCCAGCTGGGCGACGATGATATCGGGCTTGAAAGCGCGTGCCGCCGGCACGACCACCTGGTCGAAGGCGAGCGCGAAGCACTCGTCGGTCGCGTAGGCGGGCAACGGGACGTTCGCCGAGAACCCCTCGCCAGGGCCATAACCACACTCACCCGGGAATCCCGTGCCGGGAAACGTGTACAGGCCACTCTCGTGGATCGAGATCGTGAGCACCTCGGGCGAGCCGGCGAAGGACTCCTGAACTCCATCGCCGTGATGCGCGTCGATATCGACATAGAGCACCTTCAGGCCGGGCCGCTTCTGCCGCGCCACCGCTATCCCGACGGAGGCATCGTTGTATACCGAGAAGCCCGCAGCGCGACTTCGATGCGCGTGGTGCATACCGCCCGCGATCGAGAAGGTCCGCCTGCGCCGCCCGGAGAGAACTTCCTCGATACCGCGAATAGTGCTGCCGCAGGTCAGCGCGGCGATGTCGTGCATTCCCGGGTAGACGGGGTTGTCCTCGGTGCCGAGGCCCATCGCCATCTTGGTGCCGAAGCCCCAGTCGCTCCCCTCGCGCACCGCCTCGATGTATCCGATGGAGTGCACGAGCATCAGCTCGTTCTCGGTGGCGGGAGCAGGCGAGATCACGACCCCGGGGCCAAGGAGTCCAAAGTCCTTCATGAGCTCGACCGAGAGCGTGAGACGCAGCGGGTTCAGCGGATGTGAGTCGCCAAGGTCATACTCGGCGAGTGCCGGATCCCAAATGAGTGCCGCGTGCTCCATGCATCGCCCCTTCGCCCTCGCCGTATTGATCTTCCGTTGCCTGTTTGTGCCCATTACCGGCAGTCTCGCACAACCGGAACCGACTCCTTGGTGGCTCAGCCGACACCGCGGCGGTCAAACGGGGAAAGCTCTCATCTGGAGGTGCTCGCCATGCGTAGAATGCTCGATCCCAAGACCGTCGCCCTGATCGGCGCGACGGAAGCAGAGGGCACGGTCGGCAGGACCATCATGGAGAACCTGATGCGTTCGTCCGGCCGGACGCTGTTCCCGATCAACCCGCACCACGAGGCGGTCTTCGACATCCCGTGTTTGCCTCACATCAGCGCAGTACCAGAGCCGGTCGACCTTGCGGTGGTCGCGACACCCGCCGCGACGGTGCCGGACGTCCTCTTGGAGTGCGCCAAAGCCGGGACACAGGGTGCGATCGTCGTCTCGGCGGGTTTCGGTGAGATTGGCAAGAGCGGGCTCGCGCTAGAGAAGCGCATCAAGAAGGTCCTGAGCGAATATCCGATGCGCGTCATCGGACCCAACTGCCTGGGAATCATCCGGCCCAGTGTGGGGTTGAACGCTTCCTTCCTCAGCGTCGAGCCGAAGGCGGGCGATATCGCACTCATCTCGCAGTCCGGAGCGCTGGGCACGGGAATGCTGGACTGGGCCGTGAGCGCGCAGGTCGGGTTCTCGATGTTCGCCTCGGTTGGCAGCATGGTCGATGTCGGCTTCGCCGACCTGGTCGACTTCCTGGGCGAGGATCCGCACACGCGGAGCATCCTCATATACATGGAGACGATAGGGAACGCCCGACGCTTCATGAGTGCGGCTCGCAGTTTCGCCCGCAACAAACCGATCATCATCCTGAAGCCGGGCCGCTACTCAGCGAGTGCCAAGGCGGCGCTCTCACATACAGGCGCGATGACCGGCGACGACGAGGTCTACGAGGCGGCGTTCCGACGTGTCGGAGTCTTGCGCGTGCACGAGGTCGCCGACCTGTTCCACGCCGCCGAGGTGCTCGATTCCCAGCGACTGCCAACAGGCCCGAACCTCGCCATCGTCACCAACGCCGGCGGTCTGGGCGTCATGGCCACCGACTCCGTCATCGAGCACGGCGGTCACCTGGCGAAACTCTCCGACAAGACCATGAAGACACTCGATGCAGCACTCCCCCCGTATTGGAGCCACTCCAATCCGGTCGACGTCTTGGGAGACGCTCCGAGTGACCGGTTCGTCTCAGCAGTCCAGGCCTGCTTGGCCGACCCGGGAGTGAACGGCATCCTGCTGGTCTACACGCCGCAGGGAAACGCACGCCCCGACGAGATGGCCTCGCTGGTCGCCGGGCTTGCCAAGGGATCCCAAAAGCCCGTGATCACCGTGCTCATGGGCGGCGACACCGTCGAGGCGGGTCGCGAGATCTTCCATGCGGCGGCCATCCCCTGCTACAACACGCCCGAAGAAGCCGTCCGCACGTACATGGGCATGTATCAGTACGCACGCAACCTCGAACTGCTCTATGAGACGCCGGCCGAGCTACCCATCGACATCGCACCGCCCAAGCACAACCTGCAAGCGATGCTTCGCCGAGTCGCCGCGAGCGGCCGGACGGTACTCACCGAAGAGGAGTCCAAGCGGTTCATCACGACCTACGGCTTCCCCGTGGTCGCGCAGGTACTCGCGGACAATGTCGAGGAAGCGCTCGCCGCCGCGGGCAAGATCGGCTACCCCGTCGTGCTCAAGATCGTGTCGCACGACATCACACACAAGAGCGCAGCGGGCGGAGTCGAAGTCGGCGTCTGCTCGCCGGCGGACCTCGAAACCGCGTTCGCACGACTGATGAAGCGTGTGAAGAAGAGCTCGCCGCGGGCGGTCATCGAGGGCGTCTCGGTACAGCAGATGGTACGGGGAGCCGACTACGAGCTCATTCTCGGCATGAAGAAGGACCAGCAGTTCGGCTCGGTGATCGTGTTTGGCGCGGGAGGCGTGGACGCTGAGGGGCTCGCTGACTTCTCGGTGGCACTGCCCCCGCTCAACCAGACGCTCGCACGCCGCATGATGGAGGAGACGAGGATCTTCAAGAACATCCTCAAACCCAGGCGCGGCGTCGTGGCTCCCGACGTCTGCGAGCTTGAGGAGCTGCTCGCAGTGCTCTCCAACATCGTGGTCGACTTCCCGGAGATCGCCGAGATCGACATCAACCCGCTCGTGATCGCGTCGGGGAAGATCAGCGCGGTCGATGCCCGGATCGTCATCGACAGGAGCGTGCTGAAGGGCAAGCCCAAGCACCCGCACCTGGTCATCACCCCCTATCCCACGCGCTACGTGACGCCGTGGCGCCTCTCGGACGGAACCGAAGTCATCCTTCGTCCGATCCGGCCCGAGGACGAGCCGATGATCGGCGAGTTCCTCAACACGCTCTCGGAGGAGACGCTCCGCCAGCGCTACTTTGTGAACCATCTCAACATCAGCCACGAGCTGCTCGTGCGGTTCGTCAACAACGAGTGCGACCGCGAGATCGCCATCGTCGCCGGTGGGACGCGCGGCAAGAAGAAGCGGATCATCGGCGTCGGGCGGCTCATGGCCGAGGCCGACCGCGGTCGCAGCGAGTTCGCCGTGGTCGTCCACGACGACTGGCAGGGCCGCGGCTTGGGCTTCAAGCTCACCGACACGATCATCGGCATCGCGCAGGAGAAGGGCCTCAAGGAGATCAGCGGCTACATCGACTCCAAGAACCGCCGGATGCTGCGCGTGGTCGCCGAACTCGGCTTCGTCGCCGAGGAGACCGTGGACTCCGTCACGACCGTGCGGCTGCCGCTTGCGTAACGCGGCCGTGTTGAAACGAACGAGACTGCAGCACCAGCGTGGGAGCGCCGACTGATGGGGGACTGGTCGGGGCTCCTTCTGCTCGGCTTGATCGCGGTTCCGGTGCTGCTGCTCGTTCTCTATCTGCGCAAGCCCATCGATCCGGGCGGGGTGCCGCGTGACAGCATCGCGACCAAAGGCAAGGGTGAGGTCAAGCGGCCCATGGGTGTCCTGCCCAGCGAGGCGTTCGACGACCTGCTTCGCGATCAGGCCGCCGACAAACCCAAGAAGGCCGATGAGCGTCCGTCCGACTGAACGGCTGTTCCAGACACCTTCTAGCTTGTGACCCTCGTGATCAGGTACTCAAGATAGCGCGATTTGACCTGCTGGCTGGCCATGGCCCGCTTGAGCGGCGGCAACTTCAGGACCACGCCGAGCACCGCGGCGAGCGCGCGGTGGTTCCACATCACGCGGTTGTCGAAGATGAGGTCCTGCAGGTCGCCTCGCTCAATCGCCATCACCACGGTGCGATGCAGGGAGTTCAGAGGGGTGATGACCCGCTCGGCACGCGGCGTCAGGGTGAGGCACTGTCGCCGACACGTCCGCACGCACACGCCGCAGCCCAGGCAGACGTCCTCGTCCAGTTTGGCCCGCTTGGCGCGCGGGTCGTGTGCATCGATCGCCGAGACCAGCGTCATGGCCTGCACCGGACACGCGAGCGTGCACGTGCCGCATCCGTTGCAGCGTGACTCCTCGACCACGGGCAGGAAATTCGACGTGTGCACCGGGTTCAGCATCCCGAACTTCCGAGCGGCGATCATCGCCTCGCAGCAGCACCCGCAGCAGTTGCAGATGAAGTTCACCCGCTCGCGCACGTTCTCGCCGAACTGCACCAGGTTGCGCTCGTAGGCCTGCGCCAGAAGGTCCATCCCCTCGCTCACATCGACCGCGCGCGCGTAGCCGTGCCGGATGAGCGAGTCGGCCGATCCGTTGAACGTCATGCAGATGTCCATCGGTGCGTCACAGTTGCGGTCGACGTGCAGCATCTTGTGCCGGCAGTAGCAGACGCCGATGCCGCGGTGCGTGGCGGTCGCAATCACCTCGCTTGCCCGCTCGTAGTCCAGCACGTGCAGCGCGTTGTCGGTCGAGAGCACCGGCTCGTGGACGAACACGCGACCCAGCTGCGTTTCGCCACGGACGAAGAGGTTCTTGATGAACTCCTCCTCAACGTTCATGTACTGGTAGAAGAGCTCGCCAAGCACCTTCTGGTCGATGTCCCCGCGCAGACGCATCATCGAGAACTCGAAGAAGCCGGCCATGGGCGGAGGGAGTATGTACGTGGTCTCGCCGTCGCGTTCGGTATCGACGAGGATCGCGCGACCGGCCAGCTCGTCGAGCGTCCGTCTTGTCTCGGCCAGGTCCATATGGAGGATCTTGCTGGCCTGCGTCGCCGTGAACGGTTTGACCGGCAGCTGGGCGACGATCTGAGCCTCGCGCTCGCTGAAGAGAATCCTGAGAATCGCGTAGAGCGTGTCCGACGGCGGGGCCCCCTGAGGGAAGCGGTTCAGTCGGTCGACCAGCTCCGTGTATCCCGATTTGAGAGTGGTGTGCGCCACAGGCTTCTCTCCACAGGCAGTCGCCGATGCGGGTGCTCTGTGGGCTATCTGCCCATTCGCGGCGCAGGTCAGCCAGTGTCCGAAGCTACTTGACGCGCACGCTCCTGGCCGAGCTTGAGGACGCCGAGTAGCTCACGGTGGCCGTCTCGTAGCCCGAGAAGCGCGCGACGAACCGCCAGGTGCCCTTCTTGCTCGGCTTCATGGTGTAGCTGTACCTTCCATTGACGACAGCCACCCGCGCGGAACCGGCGCTCTTCCACTTGCCGCCCACCCTGCGCGACATCGAGATCGTCACCCTGCCCGAGGCCGCGGACGAGACCCTGCCTGTCAGTTTCAGCGCGCGCTTGGCCCGGACGCTACTGGGCCCGGCGATGCGCGTGGAAGTCGACTTGGTCACGGCCGGCCAGATGGGATTGCCGAACTGCGAGCGGTAGATGTCCCAGAAGCTGGTATTGCCGCCGATGCTGGGGTTGTAGACGTAAAGCTTGTACGTCGCTATCGAGTACGGATAGACCGCGACGTTGGGATGCCGGTAGATGTCCCACACCCGCATGCCGGGAGTGAAGAGGGCGACGTACGTGACCCGCCCTTCGCCGTAGCCGTCCAGCAGCCGCGCTCCGTGCCACATCTGGTTGCCGAAGCCCGGGTAGCGGTTTGACGTACCGTTAGGACATCCGGCACCGATGGCCCGCGCAAGCGTCGTGGACTTCAGCGACGTGCGCGTGAGGAGCGTCTGCTCCTTCTGGAGCATCGCGAGCATGACCTTGGGATTGATGTGCCACTGCTGACAGGCCTCCCAGATGATCAGCGACGCCGGCTTCTTCACGCCGTCGGTGTCGGGAGTCAGGTTCACGTTGGGCTGGCTCGGGCTGACGGTGATGGTGGTGTCGTAGTCCGGGGTGACAAGCGACTTGAGCGGGCCCGACTTCTTGTTGAGGTACGCCTGAATCTGGGCAACCGACATCGAGTCGTAGTCGCGCAGAACCTCGTCGGAGAGCACCCGGTGGGGCGGAGCCGCGTGCGCGCTGCCAACCCCTGCGAGGGCCAGAGCGACGAGTGCCACGCCGAGAACGACGAGCAGCCGCCTTGCGACGTCATGCGGCCGCACGGCGATGGTACTGTGTGGGATTCGCATGAGACTGGTCCTCCGAGAGACGACGGGTGCTGAAAGCGGCAACGGGCTCGGGGCCGAATTCACTTCTGTGGCGCACGTCTAGCATACTCCGCGCAGCAAGTCCTTCTCGGCGAGGAGCCTATTTGCGCAGCAAGACGACCCCGTCGACGACCGTCGCCTTGGTGCCGCGACCGCGCGAAGTCCGGGCGATGATCCCGTTGATCCGCTTGGCGTTGCTGCCCCGGGCGACGGTCGGGCGACCGGCCCCATCGATGAACATCGCTCGGGCCCGGACGTCAGAGACTCCGCTCGGCGAGATCTTCATCGTCAGAATCATGGTGTCGTGAGCGATGGTGCTGCCTGGGGAGAAGACGAAGTTCCCCAGCGAGTAGGCGATGACCCGGCCGCGGTAGTACTCGACGCCTTGGATGACGTGCGGATGGTGCGACAGCACCGCGTCAGCACCCGCGTCGATCGCCATGCGCCCGAAGCGGACCTGAGTCGACGTGGGCTTGTACGAGCGTTCGACGCCCCAGTGAAAGGAGACAATGACGTAGTCGGCATCCTTGTGAGCAGCCGCGATCTGCTGCCGCACGCCGGCCAGACTGGTGGTGTACGCGGTACCCGGACCGCGGTTGGTGGCAGCGAAGCTCGCGGGACCGATCTGCGAGTACGAGAGGTACGCGATCCTCGCTCCGTTGCGCTCGATGATCGCAGGCTTGAACGCCGCCGCCCGATTCGCGCCCGCTCCCGCGTGGGCAATCCCCGCGCGGTTCAGATTCGCGACCGTGTCCAGCAGTGCCAGCGAGCCAAAGTCGCGCGCGTGGTTGTTTCCCTGGCCGACAAGATCGAAGCCCGCCCACGACAGGCCCCTGGCGACGCTCGGGCTGCCTCGGAAGGTGAACGTCTTGCCCGGGACGGCACGCCCGCGTCGCGACAGCGGAGTCTCGAGATTGCCGACGGTGACGTCCGCGCCGGCGAGGTAGGCGCGGGCCGCCGAGAACGGAGCGTTGGCACCCCTCCGCGCTACCAGGCCACCCACACCCGAACTGAAGGTCATGTCCCCGACAGCGGTCACGGTGATGGTCGCGGTGACCGTGGGGGTCGCCGGAACCGTCGGTGTGGCGTCCTCGGCGACCGCCGCGCCGGCGAACACCGCCGACAGCGCGAGGGCCGCGGCGACGGCGAAGACGGATCGCGATAGCGCACTCCTGAGAAACATGTATGGCCCTTCGTCGGCAGATGCGTCCATCATAGTGTAGGCAGCGTCGAGTCTTCTCGGGTACAACCCGAGGTGCAGGCCGTCGTGATGAGAGGAGCCGCCGTGGAACGCAGGGACTTCTGCCGGTTCCTCGGCGTCTGTGGGCTTGCGGCGTGCACGGGCGGTCTGAGCGGATGCGCACGGGCGCTCAGCTGGTCGGAAGCGCAACACGCGCAGATCGTGACACGCGAGTTCGGCGGCGCTCCAGCCTCGGCAGCAGCCACCTCGGCGACAGAAGCTTCCTCGACGGCGCCCCCGCTACTGGTTCCCGACATCGCCGTGACCACCGGCAAGGACCCCGCCGCGAACACGCGGCTGGCGGTCACGATGCTCGGCGGTATGGGCCGGTTCGTGAAGCGCGGCTCGCGCGTGGTCATCAAGCCCAACATCCTGACCGCCCGGGAACCGCAGTTCGGCGTCACGACCAACCCTGAGGCCGTCGCCGAGGCGGTGAAGATGTGCTGGGAGGCCGGCGCAGCGTCGGTTACCGTGTTCGATCACTCGACCGCGCCTCCTCGGCAGGCGTACACGGTCAGCGGCATCCAGAAAGCGGTACAGGCGGCCAACGCCGACATGAAGGTCCTCTCGGACCGCGACTTCGAGCGCATCGCGATCCCCAAGGGCCGCGTGCTGACGTCGTGGCCGTTGCTCACCGACGTGTTCGACGCCGACGTCCTCATCAACATGCCGTGCGCGAAGACGCACGGGCTGGCCGGGCTCACGCTGTCGATGAAGAACCTGATGGGGGTGATGGGCGGCACGCGCGGCCTGATCCACCAGGAGTTCATGCAGAAGATCGTCGATACCAACACGCTCATCAAGCCGCAGCTCATCATCCTCGACGCCTACCGGCTGCTGTTCAGAAACGGCCCGACCGGCGGCGGCATGCAGGACGTCAAGATGGGCTACACAACGGTTGCGGGCACTAACGCGGTCTCGGTCGACGCGTACGGTTCTACGCTCTTCGGCATGAAACCCGACGACATTGAGTACGTGCGCCTCGCTGCCGAGCAGGGCCTTGGCGTCGCCGACCTCTCAAAGCTCCGCATCGAGAAGCGAGGCGTATGATGTGCCCCGCCGAGAAGCCCCGCGGACGCGGTGTCCACCGGTTCCGGCGGGCCTCGCAGATCGCCTTCCTCGTGCTCTTCTTCGTACTGCTGACGCTCACGGTTTGGCCGCTCGGCACTGTCGCGCTGGGGGTGTTCCTCGGCGCCGATCCGCTTATCGCACTGAACTCCGCAGTCAACGGCGTGTGGCTGTGGCCCGGCTGGATCGCGCTGGCGATGCTCGCCTTGCCGCTGGTCGCCGGCCGGGCGTTCTGCGGCTACGTCTGCCCCACCGGCACCATCATCGAGACCACAACGCCCAGCGCGGGGCCGGGTCGGCTCTCCGCCACGGCACGCAGGCGACTGCGGGCGCTGCCGGTCTTCGTGCTCATCGGCTGCGCAGGGCTGCTGCTCTTCGCGAGCGGCGCCTACCTGTTCTTCGACCCGCTTGCGATCCTCACGCGGACGGCGACCGTGCTGATCTACCCGCTGCTCGACCGGCTGCTGCGGCTCGTCGGTGATGTGGCCTACCTCGCGGTACCGATCCGCCCCGGCGTCGACGTGTTCAATGGCGTGCTCGCAGGCCGGTTCATCTTCGCGCGGCCGCTGACCTACGCGTTGCAGCTGGCGGTGCTGGGGATGTTCTCGGCGATGCTCGCGCTCTCGTGGCTCGAGCCGCGGATGTGGTGCCGCGACCTGTGTCCGCTCGGCGCGCTGCTGGGGTTGGGGGGGCGTTTCGCGATCGTGGGCCGGGTCGTGGACGCCAACGCCTGCATGGCGTGCACCAAGTGCGCGAAGGTCTGTCCGATGGACGCGGTGACCGACGACTTCCTGTCCACCGACACGAGCCGCTGCCAGGCCTGCTACGCGTGCGCCGACGTCTGCCCGGTCGACGCCATCGGGCTGGGCGCGCGTCCGGCGCGCCAGCTCTACTCCCCCTCCCGCCGAGAAGCCCTGACAGCCGGCGGCCTGTCGCTGCTGGTCGGTTTCTTCGCCTTCACCGGACTCTCGCGCCGCGAGCGCAATCCTCGGCTGGTCCGGCCGCCCGGCGGGCGCGCCGAGACCGAGCTGCTCGCTCTGTGCAGCCGTTGCGGCCAGTGCCTCAAGGTCTGCCCGACCAACGTGCTCCAACCGGCGGTGAGCGCTGCCGGGATCGAGGGTGTGTTCACGCCGCAGATGGACTTTCGCAACGGCCCCTGCGAGTGGTCGTGCAACGAGTGCGGCAAGGTCTGCCCCACCGGCGCCATACAGCCGCTTCTGCTCGCCGCCAAGCGCCGCACCGTGATCGGCCGCGCCTACATCGACCGCAACCGCTGCATCCCGTGGGCCGACTACAAGACCTGTCTTGTTTGCCAGGAGCTCTGCCCCGTGCCCGACAAAGCGATCATCATCAACACAGCCGAGGTCGTCGCTCCGGGTGGGAAGCGAATCAAGCTGGGCAGACCTGAAGTGGTCGCCGAGAGATGCATTGGCTGCGGAGTGTGCGAGAACGCATGCCCCGTCGCCTACCAGGCCGCTATCCAGGTGTACGCCACGCGCACCAAGAGCTGAGGGAGGCACCCATCGTGAAGAAGCTGCAAGCCGTCGCCGTGGTACTGGCAATCGGTCTGGCGCTGACGGGGTGCGTCCCACCGCGCACCCAGGAGCCCGCCGGCTCCAAGACGCAGCCGCCCGCGAGCGGCTCGAGCACCGCGGAAGCTCCCGAGCGGGCCGCGGTGCTGGCCGCGTTGCTGCCCGCGCTCGAAGCGAAGCTCGGCCAGCCGGCGGCGCTGAAGCCCGGGAGGGTCACCATCGAGAACGGATGGGCGTTCGTCGACGGTCAGACCGTGCAGCCGGACGGTAACGCGATCGACTACAGCAAGACGCCCTACAAAGACGCGGTCGCGGCAGGGGCTTTCGACGACGGCTTCAGCGCGCTGCTGCGCCTCGAAGGCGGCACGTGGAAGGTGATCACGTTCAACATCGGCGCAACCGACGTGCCGTGGGTGGAGTGGCCGAGCGAGTTCGGCGCGCCCAAGTCGATTCTGCCTTCCCAGTAGCTGCCGTCGCACACGGCAAGAACCGGCTCCGCGGGTCCCGTTGCCCCTGTAATCCTTAATTCGTATTAGCAAAATGCATCCATGAGAGAATACTAATACCTCTCTCATCGAATCCGAACGTCCCCTGCCGATGATAGGGACAACCTGCAGCCGCGACGACCCGCGCTCACAGAGAGCGTCCCGGCCACGCGGCACAAGGAGTCCCCACATGAAGAGGCACTTCGCACTTCCGCTCGTGTTGGTTGCCATGCTCGGCAGCATGCTGTCATTCGCCGCCGAGGCGCAGGCACACGCTACCCAGACTAAGACCTGTACCGGCTGTCATGCCTTGAACACCGCCGTGACGGTCAGCGCGGTCCAGACCGCCAACGATGGAGTGAACGCGACGTACAGCGTCACGGTCAACAACCCCTGGGGCCAGAACGCATGGGCCGTCTTCAGCGGAGCCACGAAGTCCGCGGGCGCAGCTGGAAGCGGCTCCACCACGGTCGTGCTCCCGGTCGGAAAGACGTACACGGTGTTCGGCGTGAGCGGTAACGGTAACGGGATAGAGGGATACAACTCGGTCTCGATCAGCCCGTCCGCGCCGCTCCCCACGGCGCCCGCGACGCCGGTGATCAACGCGTCGTACCCGGTATCGACTAACTCCGTCACCATCTCCTGGGCCGCGGTCAGCGGAGCCACCAGCTATGACTATCAGGTTGGAGCGGGCGCGGTGACAAACACGTCCGCAACCTCGGTGACACTGACCGGTCTCGCAGCGGGCACCACGGCGTTCAAGGTTCGCTCGGCGAATGCCGGCGGCACCAGCGCCTACGCGAGCTCTTCGGTCGTTTACACCCCGCCGAGCATCCCCGCAGCTCCCGTCGTGAGTCCAACCTACGCGGTGTCGACCAGTACCGTGACCATCTCTTGGCCTGCAGTCAGCGGAGCCACCAGCTATGACTACCAGGTGGGAACCGGCCTGGTCACCAACACCACGGCGACGTCGGTCACCGTGACCGGGCTCGCCCTCGGCACGACGGTCTTCAAGGTTCGCTCGGCGAACACGGCGGGCGCGAGCGCCTACTCCTCGGCGTCGATCGTCTACACCGCGCCGACGACCGCCCCGGGCGTGCCGGTGCTGGCGACGACCTACCCGACGACAACGGGCTCGGTCACGATCACGTGGACCCCCGTGGCAGGCGCAGCCACCTACGACTATCAAGTGGGAACCGGTGCCGTGCTGAGCACGACGGCCACCTCGATCACGCTGAACGGCCTGGCTTCGGGCACTACCGCGTTCAAGCTGCGGGCCACCAATGCCGTCGGGTCGAGCGCCTACCGCACCGCGTCGATCGCATACACCCTGCCAGCGGCTCCGGCCACTCCGGTCCTCGGCGCCACTCAGAGTGCCTCGAATGGTGCGGTCACCATTTCGTGGGCTGCGGTCTCGGGCGCCACGAGCTACGACTACCAGGTGGGCACCGGCGCGATTCTGAACACGAATGCGACGTCAGTGACCCTCAGCGGCCTGCCGGCGGGTACGACCGGCCTCAAGCTGCGCGCCACAAACGCCGGAGGGGTCAGCGCCTGGGCGACGACATCGATCGTCAACGCGCAGTCGATACCGGTCGCCCCGTCGCTTGCGGCCTCGTACGACACGCTCGACGGCGCGGTGACCGTCTCTTGGGCGACCGTCCCCGGGGCGACCTCGTATGAGTACCAGCTCGGCGCAGGACCGGTGCTGTCGACGACCGCGACTTCAATCACTCTGACTGGCTTGCCGGTGGGAACCACTTCGCTCTACGTGCGTGCGGCCAACGGCTCTGGGGCGAGCGCGTTCGCTTCGACCATGGTCAACTACGCGCCTCCGGCTCCAGCAGCACCGGTGCTTGCGGCGATATATGGCACCCCGACCGACCAGGTAACCATCAGCTGGGCACCCGTGCCCGGAGCGACCGCCTACCAGTACCAGGTCGAAAGCGGCGCGGTTGTTCAGACCACCTCGACTCAGGTAACCCTCAACGGACTCGCCCTGGGGAGCACGTCGTTCGCGCTCCGGGCCTGCGGCAACGGTGGCACCGGCTGGTGGACCACCACTACCGTCGTCAGCGCGCCGCCGGTTCTCTCGGTCAACTCACTGAAGTCGGCGAAGAGGCGGCGTGTGACCGTCGTTGCCGGCGCGTCCGGCGCGGTGTCCGAGGGCAATCCGGTCACCGTCACGCTCCACATCAGGAACGCCAAGACGGGCCGGTATCGCGCGTACACCTACTCAGGCACCTGGTCGGCATCGAGCGGAGGCTTCGTGTTCAGCAAGACGATCAAGGCGCCCAGAGCCGGCAAGGCGTACTTCGTGATCAGCTCAGAGGGCGCGACGGTACGAAGCCGCGGCTTCACCATCAGGCGCTAGCGAATCCCAGTTGTGTACCTTCGGGGAAGGCACCGACGTCGTCCCCGCGAACGAACCGAACGAAAGGATTCATCTCATGAAGAAGGCAGTTCTCGCACTCGTAGCGATCGCCTTCGGTGCCACGCTCTTCTCGGCGCCGACGACCGCACTGAGCGTCCCCGGCAACACGTGCAACCCGGCTCCCGGACACGGAGTGAGTGGCTGTCATCGTGTGACGGCGACCCCCGTCGTTTCGGTTCCAGGCACGCCTACCGTGACGGCACAACCTTCGGGACCCTCCAAGATCAAGGTCCGCAGGAAGCTGACTCTCACGGGCACGGTCTCGCCCGCCGAGGCCGGCGGCACGGTCACCATCGTCAAGACGCGCAAGGTCGGTCGCAAGTGGAAGAGCGCCGGCACGGCCACGGTCGCGCTGGTCAACGGAACCTACAGCTACAGCTTCAAGCCCACCAAGAAGGGCCAGTGGCGCTTTGTCGCCAAGTACGCGGGAACGTGGGACGGCGTAGCCGGGTGGGGCGCTTCGACCAGCGCCGCAAAGGCGGTCAAGGTCAGGTAGAGACCGCGGACCCACATATCGACTAAGCGGGGCCCGGCGAAAGCCGGGTCCCGCTCGCTTTCACATCTGCATCGCGTGGTCGTGCCCGCCGTCGGACTCGGCTGTCGGATCCATCGGCGCGCCGCCCATCATGCTGAGCATCTGCCGACCGCCGGTGCTGAAGAACCTCCAGAGCAGCACGGCGGCCAGCGCCAGGAACGCGATATTGAGCACCGTCGTGTAGTTCCACGCGATCGTGGCCTCGACCACCGTCGCCGCGCGCGTCGTCGGCACCAGCCCCAATGCGCCGAACACGATCTCGACGATCCAGCCCGCGAGCACCATCGCCGAGTAGAACACCGCCAGCAGCACGAGCGTCATCTTGGCGCCGTAGTACTTTCGGTAGATGTTGAGGATCGGGATGATCAGCAGGTCGGCGTAGAGGAAGCTGATGACGCCGCCAAAGCTGATGCCGCCGTTCCACAGCACCGCCGCAAGCGGCACGTTGCCGATCGAGCAGACGAAGCTGAGTATCGCCACGACCGGTCCGATGATCGGGCCCCATATCAGCGACCAGATGCCGTGGCCCTCGAAGAAGAAGCGCTCCCAGAACGTCATCGGCACCCATGCGGCGATGGCGCCGGCGATCAGCAGGCCGATGACGACGTCGCGCAGCACCGCCGCCCACTCCATGACGAACACGCCGGCCACCGCCGTGAACCCCTCCGCCGAGAAGAGCCGCTGCCAGATCGTGCCCTCCGCCCGGACACTCATGTCCATGGCGGCATGACCCTCCATCGAGCCGGCCACGCCCTTGTCGGCTTGCTTGCGCGCCTCTCCGATGAGCTGTGGCTTCAGGAACAGGCGAAACAGCACGCCGACGACCACGATCATCACCACGCCACCCACGAACTCAGCGAGGGTGAACTGCCAGCCCAGCAGCAGCCAGATGATGATGCCGAGTTCGATGACCAGGTTGGTCGAGGCGATTTCGAAGGCCATCGCCGCCGAGAAGCCCGCGCCCTTGCGGAAGAGCGAGCGCGCCAACGCCACGGCCGCATACGAGCAAGAAGACGACGCGGCCCCCAGGAGCGTCGCCGAGCCGAGCGACTTGGGAGAGTCGTCGCCCAGAGTGCGGGCGATGTCTTCTCGGCGAACGACGGCGCGCACGACCGCCGAGAGGGCGAACCCCAGAATCAGCGCCCAGAGGATCTCCCACGTCATCGCCGCGCTCATTGCCAGTGCGCGACCAAGCTGGCCGAGAAGGTTCACAAGTCCGCCTCATGCTCTCGCAGAGCGCCGAAGTCGTGTGTGTTATACCCCCGCCACCGTTCCGGGCGCACCTGTCCGCGGCACCAGGATCAGCCGGGACGAGGGTGCGATGATCGGCTCAGACTCAACCTGAACTCAATGCCGCCTCAACGCCGGGCCAATCCTCGCTGCCGATACTGTAGTTCCAGGGGCAAGGATGGGTGGGTTTCATGACTCGTGTGCACGGTGGTGCCAAACGGCTCGATCCGCGCAGATTGTCGAGCGTCATCTTAGCGGCCCTCTCGTTCGGCCTCGCCCTCTCGTTGGCGATGCCGGCTTTCGCCGCCACATTCAACCCCGAGAACGTCATCTCCGACGGGAACATGCGTGACTACACGTCCATGTCTGCGGCTGGAATACAGACGTTCCTCGATTCCAAGACCGGCCCACTGAAGTCGATGTCCTTCCCTCGGCACGACGGCGGGAAGACGGCGACCGCTGCAACGATCATCTACGAGGCCTGTCAGGCCTGGCAGATCAACCCCAAAGTCATGTTGACCATGCTGCAGAAGGAGCAGAGCCTGCTCACTCGCACCACGCTCGTGACGAGCCCCAACGCCACTCTGGACTGGGCTGTTGGAATGGGATGCCCCGACAGCGGCGTGCGGCTCCAGCAGTACAAGGGCTTCGGAAACCAGATCTGGTATGCGGCCCAGCGCCTGGACGGATACGGGACCACCAAGTCCACCATCCGTCCGCTCTGGACCCCGGGGCTGGTCTACACCGTGGCCGGTGTGAGGCTCACCATGCGGAGCATCTCCACCTACAAGCTCTACATCTACAACCCGAGCATCGGCGCCAAGGTTCCCTACGCCGACCTTTCCGGACAATCGTGTAGCGGCAACGCGAACTTCTGGAAGATCTACCTCTCCAACTTCGGAGACCCGCTCGCGGTGCCTGGCACCTACTACACCCGTGCGCGTGTCCGCAAGAGCACCCAGCTGTGGAACGCGACTATCCGCACAAAACGAAGTCCGTCCCCAAAGAAGGGTGGCATCGTCCGGGTGACCGGACCGGTCGTGACCCGGAGGGGTCGGAAGTACGTGCCGGTCGCCTGGGGTGGGAACAGCCGCGGCGGATGGATCAGGTACGACTGCATCAGGTGGCTCTAGCGCTTCCCGCACTGGTTCGGTCGACGGCCGTCATGCCGCCTCGCCGTCCGCCGGCCTCCCCGAGCGAGCGCCTCCTAGCGCGAAGGAGGAGGTAGTGTCCGCGCCACCCGACGAGCCAGCAGGTGCGAGACGAGCGACACCGTCGCCAGCGCCAACAGCACCGCAGCCACGGTCACGAAAGGCCACCACCTGCCGAACTCCTCGATCAGCATGGGCCTTGCGAAGTTCAGTGCCCTGTCCCCGAAGTAGCCCACGATGACGGCATAGGCTGCCCAGAGACACGCTCCCGCGGCCTGCCAGGGCAGGAAATGCCTCCACCTCATGCCCGAGGCCCCGGCGGTTATCGCCGCGACCACCCGTACCACTGGGACGAAGCGCGCGATCGCTACGGCCGGCCCGCCATACCGATCGAAGAACCGCTCGGTGACCGCATAGTTCTCGTGGCTCACGCCGAATCGCGGGCCGAGACGAAGGAAGAATGGCTTGCCTCCAAAGTGCCCGAGAGCGAAGCCTATGTTGTCACCGATGATTGCAGCGCAGACGGCGACCAGCCAAACGACGAACACATTCAGACGGCCCGTCGCCGCGGCGCCTGAGGCGATGAAGACCGCCGTCTCTCCGGGCACGGGGAGGCCGAGGTTCTCGGCGAGCACGGCCGCACCCATCGCGAGGTAGCCGTAGTGCAACACGAACCCCGCGAGCGCAGCCGAACCGCCAGCGACTCTCACGAGCGGCGCACCTTAGCCGCGGATGTAGACCGGCATACCGATATACACGCGATTGAAGAGGTCGGCCACATCGCTCGGCATCATGCGCATGCAGCCGTGGCTCGCGTGTGTGCCGATGCTGTCGTATTCGCTGGCGGGGATCCCGTGCATGAAGACGCCGGAGTAGTTGATGCCGATCTTGCGCACGCCCATCGGATTGGACGGGCCCGGCGGAATGCTCGGCGGCATTCCGGCTGCCCAGGCCGTGCCGGGGTTGATCCACGGCGCATTGGCGAGTTTGCTATCAACCACGAAATCGCCCTGCGGCGTTGGGAACCCGGGACGGCCCGGCGCGCAGCGGTACGTCTTGACCAGCTTGGAGCCGTTGTACAGACGTATCTTGCACTCCGGCAGCGACACGATGATCGCCTTCTTGAAGCTGGACTCCGTGACCTTGGCTGCGGTGAACGTGATGGGCAGGGTCACCTCGCGACTGGCCGACGACAGGGCTGCGTCCGCCGAGAGGGACTCGGATATCTTCTGGATCGCAGCGCCCTGATCGACGGTTGCGCCCGGCGTGGACGTGGTGATCTCGAACTTGTACTTCACGATCTCGCGCGTCGCGTTTATCGGCTTACGGTCCACCTGTTTTGCCGCCTGTGCGACCCATGCCGCTATCGCGGTCGTGTCGACGGAGAAGATCGGCGCCACGTCAGCAGGAAGCGGGGTGCCCGACAACTGGCTGTCGAGACGCGCGGCGAGCGTAGCAGTCCGCCGTGGAGAGTAGGCCGCGGCGACCATCGAATCGGCGTCGATCGCCACGATGCCCTTGGGATCAAGCGTCCACGTCTTGCCGTCACCGGTGATGGTGACGGTGCGCAGCATGGGGCTGGAGACCGCCTCTTCGATCGTAGTACGCGCCTGCTCAGCGGTCATGCCGCTGAGATCCTGCCCCGCGACCGAGACCCCCTGCGGGACCAGACCACGCGACTGGTAGTCGAAGACTACCCCCCACGCAAGAGAGGCCGACGCCATGATGAGAAGCGTGGCGAGCAGAACGATCAGGACTCTATTCAGGATGCTGGGGGACTTCATGGACGTCCAATTCGTCGATACTAAGCAGGTTTCTTCAGAGCAGTATATGCCCCGCTCGAACCGCGTTCATTAGGAATCCGCAATATTCGGTTGTCGATTTGTCTACGGTTTCCGCCCTCAGGCCCCCCGTGGCCGACGCCTAGGCCCGGTCGTCAGATGTTTCGAGGGCCGCTCCGTCGTCGCCGGAGCCATCGCTCAGGAAGTCCTCGATCTGGCCGAGGGTGGCCCCTTCGGCGAACAGCCGCTTCCCCGTGGCCTGCTCGAGCAGCAGGTAAAGCTCGGGCTCGGCATCCTCGGAGCCCCATTCGGATTCCATGTAGCCTTCGAGTTCGGCGTCTGGTCCCGGCTCCCTCAGGCCGACAAGGGCGTACCCCCGATTCTGGGCGAGCGCCTTGATCCCGCGCACGTAAGACCACCTGATGTGATCCATCCACTCGTCGCTCACCGCGCTCCCCCTCCTGCCGACCGACCACTTCGAAGAGTCTACCTCTCGCCGCCCAACAAGCATGCTACTCGTCGAAGACCTCCTCGGCTTCGCGCACGGTCAACTCTGTGCGGGCTCGGCGAGCACCGGCTCGTTGACGAGCATCTACACGATCAAGGCCCGCGCTATCAGCCCCACGAAGGACTGATCGGACCTTGGCGCCTGCTGGGTCCTACCGCAGTGGGGCGACAGGGATGTAGGGCACCATGACTTGCCCGGAAGGCGTTGGCGTCGTGGAGGGCGCGGCCTTCCCGCCGCCGCTGTCGGCCGCACGCACGACCAACCACCACGACGACTTGGCGCTGCGATTACCCGCGCCGTCAACCGCCCACAGGCGCCAACGGATCTTGAGCGGCACCGAGGTGTACAGGTGGTCTTCGGCGGTCGTCTTCGTGGCCATTCCCTGCCATCCCTCGCCACCACCGATCCACTGTTGCACCTCGACTCCGTAGTTCACGCCGCTCGGGTCGATGACGGAGTGCCAGCGCAGGGTGACGTGGTCGCTGGACACCAACGCGCCATCGCTCGGCGATGTCCGCGACGGGATCGGCGGGGCCGCGACGTCCCCGGTCAGATCGGTCGCCACCTCCGTCTGGATGCTCGCCGAGGAGCCCATCGTTGAAGTCGCCGACACCGCCGAAGCGATGAGCCGTGAGGACAGGCCGGTCATCGCGGACCCGGCCTGGGACCCCGCGCCTGCGGACGGGTCGACACCACCGTTTCGGCCTGCGGTCAAGCGCCATCCGCCAAGCATCAGTAGGAGTAGCCCCGTGCCGACAAGCGCCCACAGAACGGGCGACTTCAGCGCCTTCTTCAGCTTGAGCGACTTGACGGTCTGCTGGGAAAGGTCAGTCTCGGCGGACTGATCGGCACCGCCGCCGCGACCGTCGGCACTCGCCGCCCCACCGTCGCCCTCAGCCAAGGGGCCATCGACGTGACCCCTGCTCCCCGGGTCGACTCTCCCTTGCGCGCCCGAGGTCTCCGTACCCCCGGGTGTCGCTCCCCCGTCGCCTGTGGCCGCCTGATCGGCGCCGCTGGCCCCGGACGACACCGGCGAATGCAGGAACCTCGAGAACACGTCCGCCTTCAGGGCGGCCGGCGGGATCAGCGGGATGAACGCTCGGTAGCTGCGGGTCGCCTCGCGCATCTCGTCAACGGCGAGCCGGCACAGCGGGCACCCACCTAGATGCTCCTCGACCGAAGCGACCTCTCCCGGCTTCAGTTCTCCATCTATGTAGGCCGAGAGCTTCGGGAGCATGTCCTTGCACTCGGCGGCGAGCTTGTCGGCGTCAACGTATTGCATCCGAAACGCCCCCCGAAACTTGAGACGCGCGCGCGAGATCATCACGCCCACGGTGTTTTTGGGCATGCCGAGAGAGTCCGCGATCTGCTGATACGACATCTCGTCGATCTCTCGCAGCGTGAGGACCGCTCGGTAGTCAGTCGGTAGCGCAGTGATGGCGGCCCGCACCTTGGCTTGCTGCTCTTTGAAGAGGCTCGAGTCCTCGGGCGCGGCGTCCAGCCCGTCCTCCGACTGCGCGTCGAGCGCGGTCTGGGAGTCGCCAATGAAGCGCCCGCGTGCGCGGGCCACGTCGTAGGCGAGATTGCGGGCGGTCCGATAGACGTACGGGGAGAACTCCAGGTCCTGCTTGCCCGGGAGCGCCTCGAATACGCGGATGAACGCGTCCTGCGTGACGTCTCGGGCATCCTCGGCGTGACCCAGAATCGAGTAGGCGAAGTTGTAGATCTTGGACTGATAGCGCTCGAAGAGTCGACCGTACGCCTCGGCGTCGCCGGCCTGCGCGAGTCCCACCAGCTGAGAATCGATCTGTTCCCTCACGAGTCCCACCTTCTCGTGTCCGCACGAATGTACCGCGTCAGCGGTCTGACGGCGACTAGTTCGCGACGAGTTCACCCGTCACGACCAGCCGCTCGCGAGCGCTTCCCACTGGATTGCAGGTGGTCAGCGTGATGGTGTGCCCCTTGGAAGGAGCGATGACGCCGACGTTGCCGGGGTCGACGCGCGCGATCTTCACGACCCGGTACACGGCGTGGCGCTTGGCCGTCCACGTCTCAATGGTGTCACCGCTCTTGAGCTCATCGAGCCGCCTGAACGGGTGGCCGAACATGGTCCGGTGCCCGGCGAGTGCCGCGTTTCCCTGCTCCCCCGGCAGTGGGGTCTCAGGATAGTGGCCGACAGCCTTGTCGAGCTGCGCCTTCTCGACTCCCTGGACCACGAATGCATCCAGGCCGATGGCCGAGACGACGACCCGGGCGACCGCGCCGCGGGGCATGGACATCCCGGACTCGGCTCCTGCAGCGGCCGAAGCAGTCGGCGTCGCTGACGATGAAGCGGCGAACGCCTCGTCGGCCATGGCCCGCTGCGCCCAGGCGTAACGCCATTCGGTGACCTGCGGGTAGAGCGCCACTGCCGCACCGACGGCCAGAAGGGCCAGGGTGACCGGTATCCGAGCGGTTCTCAGGAGCTTCATCGTTCTCGCCTCCGGTTGGTGTTCGGGTGCTGCCGGACTGGTGGTGCGTCTCTTGCGCTTGCGCCCTCCGATCCGGCGGGTCAGGAGACCCGCGAGCGGGGCCCCGCCTGCGCGGGGCCCCGCCGGATACTGGAGCTGTTACTGCTGGGCCTGCTTGCGGCCCAGGAAGAACATGCCTGCCGCCAGGGCGATGATCAGCGCACCGGCCAGGAGGTACGCGACCTGGGGGCCGCCGGTGAAGGCGAGGTGGTCGCGGCTCGGGATGTAGGTCGGGGTGTCGTCGTGGGACTGCTCGGTCACCCGGACGAGGATCGGGGGGTTGGTCGGCTCGGTGCTGGGCTGCTCGGTCTGGTGCACGGGAACCAGCTTCTCGTCGGTTGCGTCCGGGACATCCCCCACATCGCCTTCGGAGCCGGCGGGCAGGTCCTCGAACTCATCCGGCTGCGCCACATGCTCTTCGACGGGCTCGGCAGCGCCGATGACCTCAAGTGCGGAATCCTGGATCGCCCGGTACTCGAACTCCGGCTTTGCCGGGCTGGCGATCTCGAGCTTGGTGGCATCCAGCTCGTACGGCTTGGCGGTTTCCAGCGCTCCTGCCGGAGGCTGGGCCGCGAAGGCCGCCGTCGCCAGTGACAGGAACGCGATCGTCGAAAGTGCCACCAGGACCATCATCTTGAGCATCGTCTTGTTCGCCTTCATCGTTCTCTCCCTTCTCCGGTCGGGCCCCTTTGAGCTCCGACTCGCCATCGTTCTCACCCGTACAACGGAGAAGGGGCGGCGTTTATTACAGCAACGGCAAAGAAATCTCGAAAATGTTTCGGGCCGAGATGATCCTGCGGTTTCGGGAAGGCGTGGAGCGATGCCCGGTCGTCGACTCCCCGGTGCTCATGGCACGCCTCTCGCTCTTATCGCGACCTAGTCACGATATATCGCGAACTTTCGAGAGAGAGGCACCAACAATGCATCCACACGGCAAGCATCACGGAATGTTCGGCGGTCACCGCGGCTTTGGCCCCGGGAAGTTCATGGGCATGGGTATGGGCAGCCAGGCCCGCCGCGGCGACGTTCAACCCGCAGTCATAGCGCTCCTCGCCGAGAAGGACATGCACGGTTACCAGATCATCCAGGAGCTCACCGAACGGAGCGGCGGCGCATGGACGCCTAGCGCGGGCTCAATCTACCCCACCCTGCAGGCGCTGGAGGACCAGGGAATGGTCACGAGCGAGCAGGTCGGCGGCAAGCGCGTCTACACCCTGACCGACGAGGGTCGGGCCTTCGCAGAGTCACTCCCCGACAAGGCTCCATGGGAAGAGATGGCAAGCGATGCGGATCCGAGCCG
>CAZIPT010000007.1:38971-49643 GCA_964541375.1 uncultured Eubacteriales bacterium | reverse complement strand
AGGGGCAGATGGGCAACTCCGAGGTCGGCCACCTCAACATCGGGGCGGGCCGAGTCGTCTATCAGGAGCTCACCCGGATCAACCTGGCCGTCAGCGATCGGTCCCTGTTCGCCAACCCGGTCCTGGCCGAGAGCATCGACGCGGCTGTCCGCGATGACCGCGCGGTGCACTTCATGGGCTTGCTCTCCGACGGCGGCGTTCACAGCAGCCGAGAACACCTCTACGCGCTTCTCGAGATGGCCCGCGAGCGTGGTGCGCAGCGCGTGTACGTCCATGCATTTCTCGACGGACGTGATGTGCCGCCCAAGAGCGGGCTTGGATTCGTGCAGCACGCGGAGCGCTTCATGGGCGACCTCGGTACGGGCGAGGTCGCGACGATCATGGGGCGCTACTACGCGATGGATCGCGACAACCGGTGGGATCGAGTTGAGCGCGCATGGCAGGCGATGGTCCTCGGCGAGGGAGTTCCGGCCGACAGCGCGATGACGGCGGTTCGGTCGTCCTATGCGGCGGGCGTGACCGACGAGTTCGTCGAGCCAGCGGTGGTCACCAACGCCCGAATCGTCGATGGCGATGCGGTCATCTTCTTCAACTTCCGCCCTGATCGCGCCCGCGAGATCACCCGGGCGTTCACTGATCCCACCTTCGAGGGCTTTGACAGACCCGTCTTCCCCGCTGTGCGGTTTGTCTGCCTGACCCAGTACGACCCCACCATCCCCGCGCCGGTCGCGTTCCCCAAGGAGTTTCCGGAACACGTTCTGGCCGACGTCCTTGCCGAGCAGGGGCTCAGGCAGCTCCACATCGCCGAAACCGAAAAGTACGCTCACGTCACGTTCTTCTTCAACGGCGGCGCCGAGCAGCCCAAGAATGGCGAGACCCGCGTGCTGGTCCCGAGTCCCAAGGTCGCCACCTACGACCAACAGCCGGCGATGAGCGCTCCCGAGGTGACACGCCTCCTCGTCGAGGCGATCCGCGTCGCTGCGGCCGACGTCTACATCGTCAACTTCGCGAACTGGGACATGGTGGGCCATACCGGCGACTTCTCGGCAGCAGTCGCGGCTGTTGAGGCAGTCGACGCGGGCGTGGGAGCGGTCGTCTCGGCGGTGCGCGAGCGCGGGGGAGTAGCGCTCATCACCGCCGATCACGGGAACGCCGAGGCCATGGTGGACGCCGACGGCTCCACACCGTTCACGGCGCACACGCTCGATCCGGTGCCGTTCGTGGTCGTGGCCGATGGCGTCGTGGCGCTCTCGCCCGGCGGGATACTGGCTGATGTGGCGCCGACCCTCCTCGATTTGGTCGGAGTGGACGCGCCGTCGGAGTGGACGGGCCGCAGTCTCCTGCTATACTGATTCACCGCGCTCGGCCCGTGAGTGGTCGCGCGCCTTGGACGTCAACTTCAGCACCGAGGAGTTCTTCGTGAACAACGCGCTACTCGTCATAGGCCTCATCGTGTGGGCGATCTCTTCGGTCGGCCTCATCATCTTCGTGCTTCTGCACTCCGGCAAGGGCTCCGGCCTTTCCGAGATGCTCGGTGGTGCCATGTCGCCGGCCTCAGCTGGAACAAGCATCATCGAGAAGAACCTCGATCGGATCACTATCGGCTTTGCCATCGCGTTCGGCGTGAGCCTTCTGCTGCTGATGATCGTGTACCCCCACGGCATCTAGCGCAGCCCACACCTTTGTTCGCCTGATTCGCCCCAGCCGCCATTCATTTTCGGGCTTGCCCTCATCGTTCTTGTCGCAAGCAGCCTGAGTACGCTCGTATTCCGTCTCGTAGTCTGAGCTTGCCAACGGCTGCATGAAGCGAGAGACTAATCGAGGCGCTTGCACCTTAGTACCAGGGCGGTGTTCGCCGTGAGGGCTGCTTCCCGTATTGCGGGGGACAGTCTGTCAACACGAAGGCTTGTTCATATCTGAAGGGAGGCAGACAGGTGCATCGAATCACGAAGAGATCAGTAGCGGTTCTGCTCGCGGTCGTGCTTGCGGTGGCTCTGGCCAGCGCGGGGGGCTGTAAGCCGGCGGCTGCACCTACCACCAGTGGGACGACACCGGTTGAGAAGGGTGTCAAGGGCGGTACGCTGTCGTTCTATGTGGGCGAGCCTGCCTATATCGACCCGTACAACACGCAGGAGTCCGAGGGAACCCAGGTCGAGCAGGCTGTCTTCGACAGTCTCACCGAAGTCGACCCTCTTGATCCCACCAAGGTTCTGCCTGCGGCGGCCGAGACCTGGACGGTCAACGCCGATGCTACGGTGTGGACGTTCAAGCTCAATCCCGCCGATAAGTTCCACGACGGCACACCCGTCACGGCGAACGATTTCGTCTACGCCTTCAACCGCATCGCCAATCCCAAGACGGTCAACACGGCCACTGCCAAGGCCGACCCGTCGATCATCGGCTATCACCTCGCCGTGGTTAAGGGCTTCAGCGACGTTGAGGCAGGCACCGTTCCCACGATGTCCGGCCTGAAGGCAATCGACGACACAACGCTCGAGATCACGCTCGATAGCCCCTTTGCGGACTTCGACTACGTTGTCGCGCACCCCGCACTGGCGCCGGTCCCGCAGAAGTACGTTGAGGGCGGCGTGGACTACCAGGGCAAGAAGGTTCCGTTCGGGGAGATGCCCATCGGCAACGGCCCGTTCAAGATGTCTGAGCCGTGGGTTCACAACCAGGCGATCAACGTTGTGCGCAACGACGACTATTACGGCAAGAAGGCGTTCCTTGACGGCGTGGCATTCAAGATCTTCAAGGATCCCGAGACCGCCTACACGGACTTCGAGGCCGGCAACCTCGACTTCACCCAGATCACGACCGGCAAGATCAAGGCCGACGTTGAGAAGTACGGCGAGTCTCCCAACGGCTACACGGTCAACCCCGGCAAGCAGGTTCTTCTGGGCGCCGAGAATGCCACGTACTACCTGATTCTGAACAACAAGACCAAGTACATCGAGAATCCCAACCTGCGCAAGGCAATCAGCCTTGCGATCAACCGCCAGGCCATCTGCGACACCATCTTCGAGGGCACGCGCGTTCCGGCTGACAACGTCGTCCCGCCGGGCATCGCTGGCTACGAAAAGGGCGCGTGGGCAGATGCGAAGTACGATGTCGCGGGCGCCAAGGCTGCTCTCACGGCCGCCGGCTACCCTGACGGCAAGGGTCTTCCGACGCTCACGCTCGCGTTCAACAGCGGTGGCGGTCACGAGAAGATCATGCAACTGATCCAGGCCGACCTTAAGGCCGTGGGCATCAACACCACGTTCGCCTCGGCGGACTTCCCCACGTACCTCAAGCAGCTCGATGCTGGCAAGTTCCAGATCGCGCGTCTTGGCTGGGTCGCGGACTACCCGATCATGGACAACTTCCTGTACCCGCTCTTCGACAGCAAGTCGACCGACAACAAGTCGTTCTACGTCGACCCGACCGTCGACTCGGGCATCACAGCAGCTCGCGCCGTTACGGACTCCGCTGCTCGCATCAGCAAGTATCAGGGTGTCAACCAGACGGTGCAGGCCGCCAACCCGGTCGCGCCGATCATGTTCTACCGTCACCACCACGTGGGTTCCGAGCGTGTTAACGAGCTCACCTATAGCGCTCAAGGTCTCGCCGACTTCACGACGGTGTGGCTCACCAACGGCGGCGCCAAGTAGCACGACGCCTGACCAACAAGCTGGTACACCGGGGGTGGCAGGGCGGAGGCCCTGTCACCCCCTACATTGACGGCTGAGACAGAGGTTCCTGGATGCTTCAGTACATCACCCGACGGCTGCTGCAGTTCATCCCCGTGTTCTTCGGAGTGACGCTGGTGCTGTTCTTCATCACCACGATTCTCCCTGGTGATCCGATCAAGATGAGAGCCGGCGAGAAGTCGATGTCGCCGGCCGTGTATGAGCAGCTTCGTATCGACTACGGCTTCGACAAGCCGTGGTACGTACAGTATGTGACGTATCTGAAGAACCTCGCACAGGGTGACCTGGGCACGTCGATCACCACGGGTCGTCCAGTCAAGGACATCATCGCTGACAGCTACCCCTATACCGTCAAACTGGCGTTCGCGGCCATCATCATCGAGATTATCGCGGGTGTTGGTGTGGGGATTGTGGCAGCCGTCAAGCGGTACAGCATCTGGGATGTCTCCACGACCCTGGTGACCTCCATACTGGTGGCTCTGCCTGTGTTCTGGCTCGGCATCATGCTCCAGTACACGTTCGGTATCTGGCTCAAGAACGCCACAAACGGGCAGTTCTACCTACCCGTTTCAGGCGCTTCGGGGGGTGGATTTCCGCCGTGGGTCCACCTGATACTTCCTGCCATCACGCTTGCTGCGGTCTCGACGGCGTATGCTGCGCGCATCATGAGGAGCCAGCTGCTCGAGGTGAATGGGCAAGACTACATCCGCACCGCCCACGCCAAGGGACTCGCACCGGGCTCGGTTCTCAGCAAGCACGCGTTGAAGAACGCGCTCATACCCGTGGTCACCTTCATCGGGCTTGACCTCGGTGCGATGCTGTCCGGCGCGGTCCTGACCGAGACGGTCTTCAACTGGCCGGGTATCGGATTCGTGATCGCCCGGTCGGCCTTCTCGTTGGACTATCCGGTCCTGTTCGGGTGCACGGTCATCATCCTGTTGGCCGTCCTCGTCATCAATCTGCTCGTCGACGTCAGCTACGCCTTCCTGGATCCACGGATCCGCGTCGGCGGCGGAAGCACGGGGGAGTGATGCTTCGATGACCGATGAGGATACTCAGGCACTACTCGCCGAGCGAACCACACAGCTTCCGCCCACCCACATTCCCGGCGACGAGTCGGGCCGATCGCGCACGCTCTGGGGCGACGCATGGTACCGACTTCGCCGAAACAAGTTGGCGCTGGCTGCGTTGACGTGGCTGCTCATCGTGATTGTGATGGCAGTGACGGCGGATCTTTGGGTTCCGCAGCTCTACGGCTATCCCAACGCGATCGACACCCAGACGGCTGCGGCGGAGCGCCTCCAGCCGCCCTCGCTCGAGCATCCCATGGGCACCGACGATCTAGGGCGCGACGTGTTCTCGCGGGTCGTATACGGCGCCCGTGTGTCGCTCACCGTCGGCGTTGCCGCGGTGCTACTCTCGGTGCTCATCGGGCTCTTGCTCGGCGCACTGTCGGGCTACTACGGCGGGTTGACCGACGGCTCGATCATGCGAATAGCCGACGTGTTCCTGTCGTTTCCCTACATTCTGTTTGCCATCCTACTGTTGTCGGTCGTACCGCCTCAGCAGAGAACGGGCATGCTCCCCGTCATCGTGACCATCGGCGTACTTGGATGGCCTTCAATCGCGCGGGTCTTCCGATCATCGATTCTTTCGGTCAAGGAGTCGGACTACGTTGACGCGGGACGCGCGGTTGGTGCGAGTGACACACGGCTGATGCTTCGCCACATCATGCCCAACGCGGTGGCGCCGATCATCGTATTTGCCACGATGTCCATCGGTGGTGCGATTCTGACTGAAGCAGCACTTTCGTTCTTGGGGCTGGGCATTCAGCCGGATCCCGTAGCCAATCCCAATGCGGTCTCGTGGGGGCGCATGATCAGTGACGGCCAGAGCTACTTGCTCTCAAACCCCGGACTGATCATCTGGCCCGGTCTCGCCATCGTGTCTACGGTACTGGCGTTCACCCTGCTCGGTGATGGCGTCCGTGATGCGCTCGACGTGAAGATGAAGGACTAGGCGATGGCCGATCACAAACTGCTGGAGGTCACGGACCTCAAGATGTACTTTCACACCCGCGATGGCGTGGTCAAGGCCGTGGACGGGGTCTCGTTCGATCTGGACAAGGGGGAGACGCTGGGCGTTGTCGGCGAGTCAGGTTCCGGAAAGTCCGTCTCGGCGATGACGCTGATGAGGCTGATCCCCATGCCTCCCGGCAAGATCGAAGGGGGCGAGGCGCTCTTCAAGGGTAACTCGCTGTTGACCATGAGCGACACCGACATGCGCGCGATCCGAGGCAACGAGATCGCGATGATCTTCCAGGATCCAATGACGTCGCTGAACCCCGTCTACCGTGTGGGCAAGCAGCTTGCTGAGCCGCTGAGACTCCACAAGGGGATGAATCGCCGAGACGCCGAAGCGCGCGCGGTCGATCTGCTGAATCTTGTGGGTATTCCGCACGCATCGAGTCGCGTGAAGGACTACCCGCACCAGTTCTCTGGAGGAATGCGGCAGCGCGTCATGATCGCGATGGCCCTCGCCAACGATCCCGACATCCTCATCGCGGACGAGCCCACCACGGCGCTCGATGTGACGATCCAGGCACAGATCACCGAGCTGATGGAAGAGCTCCAGCAGCGCACCGGGGCGGCGATCATCATGATCACGCACGACCTCGGCGTCGTCGCAGACATGGCCGATCGCATCCTGGTGATGTATGCGGGCCGTGCTGTCGAATACGGCACGGTCGACGAGGTCTTCTACAAGCCCATGCATCCGTACACGTGGGGTCTGATGGACTCACTGCCACGTCACGACATGACTGAGAAGGGCGAGCTGTGTCCGATCAAGGGACAGCCGCCGAGCCTGATCAATCTTCCTCCGGGGTGCTCGTTCAATCCGAGGTGTCCGTACGCGACCGAGAGATGCCGGCTTGAGTCGCCGGAGCTTCGGTTCATCGATGGGACGCACCGCTCGGCCTGCCACTTCTCGGGCGACGCGGGATTCAACCCGACAGACCTTGCGTGCGCGGGGGTGACCACGGGATGAGCGAGCTGCTTCGAGTTGAGGGCCTCACCAAGCATTTCCCGATCAAGCAAGGCGTGTTCTCGCGCAACGCGGGGTTCGTCTACGCGGTGGACGGAGTCGACTTCGCGGTCAACAAGGGAGAGACACTCGGGTTGGTCGGTGAGTCGGGCTCAGGCAAGTCGACGACGGGCCGCATGATCATTCGGCTCATCGAGCCAACGTCGGGACGCGTCATCTTCGACGGCAAGGACGCGCTCGCACTCAAGGGCCGCGACCTGCAGGCTTATCGGCGAGATGTCCAGTTCATCTTCCAGGATCCGTACGCGAGCCTGAATCCCCGGATGACCATCGACGAGATTGTCGCCGAGCCGCTCGAGGTACATGGCGTCGGGACCGGTCGGGAGCAGAACAAACGCGCCCGCGAGCTGCTCGACATCGTCGGCCTGAACCCGGAGCATGCGAATCGCTATCCGCATGAGTTCTCCGGCGGGCAGCGTCAGCGCATCGGCATCGCGCGCGCCCTCGCTCTCAATCCGCGGCTGATCGTCGCTGACGAGCCCGTCTCGGCGCTCGACGTGTCGATTCAGGCGCAGGTTCTCAACCTTCTGGGTGAGTTGCAGTCGCATTTCGACCTCACCTACATCTTCATCGCACACGACCTCTCCGTCGTGCAACACATCTCCGACCGCGTCGCCGTCATGTACCTCGGCAAACTAGTCGAGGTCGCCGACTGGAAGCAGCTCTACTCCGAGCCGAGCCACCCGTACACACAGTCGCTCTTGTCGGCGGTCCCCGTGCCTGACCCCAAGGTGCAGCGCGAGCGTCAGCGCATTCTGCTTCCCGGCGATCCACCCAGCCCGATCGACCCGCCACCCGGCTGTCGTTTCCACACGCGCTGCCCGATCGCGCAGCTTCCCAGATGCGCGGCCGAGGAGCCCGAGCTTCGCGAGATCACGCCGGGGCACTTCGCGTCTTGCCATTTCGCGCGGCCGTTCCCGATCGACATCAAGAGCGCCCCGATCATCGACGAAGCAGCGCTGGCCGCTGTCATCGGCGACTCGGTGGCAGCGGCGGATTCCAGCTCGAGCGAGGGGTAGCACCCCGCCAAACGTGTTGCTATACTCACCCTCGCTGTCCTACGGGGCGGTGTGATTGTCCGAGTGGCGGAACGGCAGACGCGCTAGGTTGAGGGCCTAGTGCCCGCAAGGGCGTGGGGGTTCAAATCCCCCCTCGGACACCATGAATGTACAGCGGCTCTTCCCGGACAGGGGAGAGCCGCTTCGTGTGCCCGGGAGCGTGTTTCGAGATGCCGGCTGTCGCTCTCAGTCGTTCTTCCGCTGCCGAACGGCGCGATAGAGAATCGAGAGGAAGAACCAGATGCCGACGCCGGCGGCGCAGACCAGCGCGAACTCAGCGATCAGCTTCATCCACCACGCGATTTCCGAGCGCGCAAGCAGTGTCGCGAAACCCACCACGAATGCCGAGACGACCAGAGCGAACGCGAGTCGGTCCACCGACTGTTCCAGTCGAGACATCACGGGATCCAAGCCGGCAGGCCGCACCGTCATCCGCAGGTCGCCGTCGCCCAGTCGCCTCAGCACCCGTGAGACGCTCTCCGGAAGCCCCTTCACGGCGCGGATCGAGTGGCGCATCGCCGAGGCAAATCCGCGTGCGATAGCCTCCGGCCGCATCTGCTCCTTGACCAAGCGTTCCGCGAACGGCCTGACGGAATCCACGAAGTGGAACTGCGGGTCCACAGCCGACCCCAAGGCCTGAAGCGTCGCGAGCGTGGTCAGCAGGAGGGCGAACTCCGTCGACATGGTGAGCCCGCGCTTGCCGATGAGCGACATCACCTCGACCACGAGCTCCTTCGAGTCGACTTCGTGAAGCTCGAGGTCGTAGTACTTGGCGATGAGGGTGGCCACGTCGCGCTGCAAGCCGGCGATGTCCACATCCGCTCCGCCGCCGCTCACCTCGAGGAGCACATCAACAGCGGTCGCGCTGTCCTGCTCTATGATGGCCACGAGCAGGTCAGCCACCTGGTTGCGCGCCGTGTCGCTCAAGTACCCACAGCGGCCGAAGTCGGTGAACGCCACGCGCGTGTCGGGCAGCGCGAAGAGGTTCCCGGGGTGCGGATCGGCGTGGTAGAAGCCGTGCATGAAGATCTGCTCGTAGTAGCACGTGATGCCTCGGCGGGCTATCTCGTGGCGGTTGTACCCTTGGGCGTCGAGCTCGTCGAGGCGGTTAAAGGGGATTCCGACTATTCGCTCGAGCGTGAGCACAGTCGCCGCGGTGGTGTCCCAGTGGATCGCTGGGAAGTGCACCGTCGGGTCGTCTGCGAACGCGTTCGCCAGGTGCTCGGCGTTCTCCCCCTCGTGCACGTAGTCGCACTCTTCGTGGATGACGCGTGCGAACTCGTCCACCAGGCCGACCAGGTCATAGCGGCGGCCGAGATCGGTCCTTCCCTGGACGCGACGCGCCTGGGTGCGCAGGATATCGAGGTCGGCTTCGATGATCTCGTGGATTCCGGGTCGCTGCACCTTGACGGCCACCGGAGTCCCGTCGGCAAGCACAGCGAGATGCACCTGACCGATGCTCGCGGCTGCGGCGGGAACCTCGTCGAACTCCATGAAGAGCGACTCAAGCGGCTCACCAAATGCGGACTCTATCTCCGTCCGCACCTGAGCGAAGGGGAAGGGCGCCATCTCATCCTGCAGCTTGGCGAGTTCGTCGGCGTATGAGGGCGGGATGAGGTCGGGTCGCACTGACAGCATCTGCCCTATCTTTGCGAACGTCGGGCCGAGGCGTTCCATGGTGCGGCGGAGCCGCTGCTCGGGGCTGAGGGCGGCATCAGCACCGTGAGGCCTTCCGCTGCGAAGGGTGGCGATCCAGGACGCCCGCATCCCCAGTTGGTCGACGAGCGTCGAGAAGCCTTCATCGATCAGGACGCTGACGATCCGGCGGTAGCGTTCGCTTCTGCTGATAGTCGGCATGGTACCTTCTCTTGGTAGGCGCGCCCTTGGGGGCATCCTCTGCAAGCGTACTCCAGACTCCATGCGCGCGACGAGCTGTAGCTGCCTCGATTCGGTCGACAAAGGGTGCGACGAGGAGCCGAAACATGTCCGACAGGGGCAGGGCCGAGAAGCAGATCAGTCCGGACGCCGAGCTGACCCGATCCTTTGGCATCGGATGTCTCGTTCTCTTCGCGGCGTTCCTCTTGCTCAGCGTAGCCGTATACTACTTCTGGACGCGGTAGGTCAGAGGCGGCGGCTTGCTTCAGGGGGAGCGGCTCCAGGGGTTCTATCAACTGACGGGGGCTTCAGATGACAGGGCAGACTACTCAGGACATGCGACGCCGCAGGGCAGATGACGAGCCGCTCGACGCTTCGATGCTGGAATCGGATTGCAGTATCGATCAACTCCTTGACTACGTCGTTCGAACCAATGCCAGCGACATGCATTTGACGCCGGGCCTGCCGCCGATGGCGAGAATCGACGGCGAGCTGAACCCGATTCCGGACGCATGCGTGCTCACTCCCGAGGCATCTTCAGCACTTCTGGATACGATCATGACCCAGAAGCAGCGCGAGGTCTTCGACGCCGAATGGGAGCTCGACTTCTCCTTCGGGCGTCGAGGGTTGGGCAGGTACCGCGTCAATGCCTTTATGGAGCGAGGGGACGTTGCGGCAGCTATCCGCAGGATTCCCGATGTGCCGCCCACTCTCGAGGAACTGGGCCTGCCCCCGGTCCTCGCGGATCTGGCGAAGCTGAAGCGTGGTCTGATCCTGGTCACCGGTCCCACCGGCAGCGGCAAGACGACGACGCTTGCCGCGATGATTCATCGGATCAACCAGGAGCGCACCGAGCACATCATCACCATCGAGGATCCCATCGAGTTCGTGCACCACCCCAACCGGTCCATCGTCCAGCAACGCGACGTGGGACGTGACGCC
>CAZIPT010000007.1:0-38961 GCA_964541375.1 uncultured Eubacteriales bacterium | reverse complement strand
CGTGACACCACGGAGTTCGCGCGTGCGCTGCGTAGCGCGCTGCGTGAGGACCCCGATGTCCTCCTGATCGGCGAGATGCGTGACCTGGAGACTATCGCCGCGGCTGTGAGCGCTGCCGAGACCGGACATCTGGTGTTTGCGACGCTGCACACGAGCAGTGCTTCCCAGTCACTTGACCGCATCATCGACGTGTTTCCCCCGGGTCAGCAGACGCAGATTCGGATGCAGCTTTCGAGCTCGCTGCAGGCGGTTCTGGCGCAGCGCCTCGTCCCACTTCTCGTCGGCGGACGCACTGCGGTTGTCGAGGTACTTATCGCCAACGAGGCCATTCGTAACCTCGTCAGAGAGGGTAAGACGCATCAGATCGACACGGCGATGCAGTCCGGTATCCGCGACGGCATGGTGATGTTCGACATGGCCCTGGCGGACCTGGTGCGCCGAGGTGAGGTCTCCAGCGATATCGCACATCGGTACGCGAACGATCCCCGCAGTTTCGCGACGCGTGTGGGATCCGGTGGTGTTCGATTCTAGTGTGCTGATGGGCCCTCTCGGCTGCGTCGCTCGTACGCTCCATCTTCTGTAATCCACGCGCCCCGGAACGAGGTCGTACCGATCGTGGCCAATACCTCTCGACGCTCGCAGGCCATCCGCCCCTTTGTCGTGATGGATCTTGTCGCGCGCGCAAAGGAACTCGAGGCGTCTGGACGGGACATTGTGCGGCTCGAGATCGGAGACCCCGACTTTCCCACGCCGGCGGTCATCACACGAGCCGCCGAGCTTGCTATGCAAGACGGCAGTACCCACTACACGCAGTCGCTTGGCCTTCCGGACCTGCGCAATGCGCTGACCACGCGCTATCGCGAGCACTACGGCGTCGACATCGACCCCGAGAACATCGTCGTGACCCAGGGAACCTCGCCGGCGATGCTGCTGCTGTTCGGCTCGCTCCTGGACCCGGGCGACGAGGTCATCATGCCCGACCCCTGCTACCCGGCGTATCCCAACTATGTGAGCTTTCTCGGCGGTGTTCCCAGACTCGTTCCCGTACAGGCTGAAGACGGGTTCCGCTACCGACACAACGATGTCAGGGCAGCTATCGGTCCCAGGACCAAGGCCATCATGATCAACTCGCCAGGCAATCCCACCGGCGCTGTTCTCGGCGACGAGGACCTGCGAGCGCTCGCCGACATCGCCGAGGAGACCGGTGTCTACATCGCCAGCGACGAGATCTACCATGGGCTTGACTTCTGCGGTCCCGACCGCACGATTCTGCAGTACACCGACCGTGCCTTCGTGCTGAACGGCTTCTCGAAGGCCTACGCGATGACCGGCTGGCGTCTCGGCTACCTCATCGCGCCAACCGAGTTCGTCCGCCCCGCCGAGAAGATCCAGCAGAACTTCTTTCTCGCGGCGAATGCCTTCGTTCAGCAGGCTGGTGTGGTTGCACTGACTGAGGCAGGCCCTGACGTGGCTCGAATGCGGGAGGTCTACGACGAGCGCCGTCGCTATCTGGTGCCCGCACTCGAGCAAGTCGGCCTGAGAATCACCTGTCCACCATGTGGCGCCTTCTATGTGTTTGCCGACGCAAGAGCGTGGGGCGCCGACTCGCTTGCTCTGTCGTACCGTCTGCTGGAGGAGGCGGGGGTTTCGTGTGCGCCCGGAATAGACTTCGGCCAAGGCGGGGAGGGCTTCCTGCGATTCAGCTACGCCACAGAGATCGACCGGCTGCGAGAGGGCGTGAGTCGGCTCGGGCGCTGGTCCCAGAGTCAGCGGTTGTAGGAGGGCTGGGTGGAGCAGGCAAACGTTTGCCCCTCGGGTGCAAGGGCACGGCGGTTGCTTGTGTAGGAGCTTCTCGGCGTCGAAGGGAATCGATCGCGTGCCGGATACCTGGGGCAAGGCCGACATCCACATTCACTCGAACCACAGCGACGGTCTTGCGAGTGTTCCGCAGATTCTGGACTACGTTCAGAGCCGCACCGACCTCGATGTAGTCGCCATCACAGACCACAACACGATCGAAGGCGGTCTGTACGCACGCTCGATCGGTGACTATTTTGGCGTGGAAGTCGTGGTGGGAGAGGAAGTCTCCTCGCGCGAAGGCCACGTCATCGGATTGTATCTGGAGGAGGACATTCTTCCGGGTATGAGTGCCGCTGACACCATCCGCGCTATCGAGGAGCAGGGCGGGATCGCCGTCATTCCTCATCCCTTCTCTGTCAAAGGCGTGTTCGGTCCGCGCGGCCGGGGGTTGTTCGCGGCCGCTGCAGCCGAGGGCGCGTTTCACGCGCTTGAGGTCTACAACTCGCTGCCGTTCCTGGTGTGGGCGAACAGCGTCGCAGCCAGGACGCTCGTCGGCGGTCACGGAATTGCCGCAACCGGCGGGAGTGACGCCCATGTGCTCGAAGCCGTGGGCAAGGGCTACACCGTATTCCGCGGAACGACAGCGGAGGATCTGCGCGCCAGCATTCTCAATCTGGAGACAAGGGCAGAAGCGTCCAAGCAAGGGCTGTCGATGGCGTGGCGCTACTGCCGAAAGTACCGTCAGATCCGCCGGATGCACTCCCTCAACTGGGAGCGGTGCGAGGCGTAGGCGACCCTGTCGGACCTACATCCGCTTTGGAGCTCCCGCTCCACCTGCCTCCTGAGTATCGAGTGCCGACAGGACCGTCGAGCGTAGCGCTTCCGCCAGGCCCGGATCGTCGTGCCACGACTGCAACGTCAGTACATTCACGCTTGAATCCAAGCGCGCTTGGCGGACGGCCAGCGGCAGATCGAGAAGTGTCGTGAGCGAATCGAGCGGGAAGCACGCGGGCACCACGACGATTGTTCTGCAGCCGAGCGCGGTCAGGTGTCTCACGCTTCCTGCGACCTCGGGCGAACGCCAATCAGCCCACGCGATATAGACGCGCTCCTCGGCGATACCGTGCTCTATCAATCGCTGCCTCACTTGGTTCAGGAAGCCGCTCTCCTGATGGTCGAAAGAGCCTGCGACCCGGGAGCGTTCATCGGGCTGGGCCTGACCGACAAGGACGACACCGCAGCTCGACAGATCGCCGGCCACCGCGAGTGTCTTGCTGGACACCAGTGAGGTGCAGCGCGCGGAGCACCAGAGCGGATCCGTGTAGGTGACCGTGATTCCTCGCTCGGAGAGTCGAAGTGCGTCGACCTCACGCTTCGCGCGATCGACTTCAAGTGATTCGGCGATGAACGTCTGAGCGATCACGATCGTGCGAAACCCGGTCTCCACCGCGGCGACGACTCGTGCTGAGAGCGAGCGCTCGCCATCGCATGCGGCGGTGTCAACTCGCGAGATGTCGCGTGAAGCAAGGGATGGTGCCAACCGGTCGGCTACGGCGGCGAGTTCGCTGGCCCCTGTACTCGTCCCACCGGCTGCCCGATACCGGGTCTTCTGTGCCATGAAAAGGAAGGGGAGCATCCAGATTGACGCAGCCAGAAGACCTTCCTCGGCGAGGTCTTCGAGTGCGGTAGCGGTTGCTCGTGCGCTATAGCTGGGCGGCTCCAATTCAGCGAAGAGCACGACTGCAGAACCGGTGCCGGCCTCGGGCAGCGCATCGGGCAGGACGGGCCGCTTCCGACTCAGGGCCAGACGAGAGAGCAGCGTTGATGCAAGTGCGTAGCCCCCTGCAGTTGCGGCGGTACCGAAGAACAGCGCGTATCCCACGGCATCGGCTCCCGCGTAGGACGTGGCGATCAGGCCAAACCCCCAGGCGGTTGCAACGAAACCAAATACAGCGGAGATCATGGACGCGGGCTCTAGGGAGCGCTCAGATATCAGCAGGCCGACAATCGATGCCCCGGCAAGCAGGGAACCGGCGACCAGTGCAAACCAGTAGACTACTAAGTGGTTCATTTGTGCCTCCGTCGGCAATGATACTCGTGTGATGCAGTGACGACGAAGTTGACGCCGCATACCCCCATGGGTATAATCATGACCGAGCCGCAGAGGATTCGACTGAAGGAGCCGCCAGATGAGCAACGCAATCGACGTGACCACGGCGACATGGGATGCGGAGGTCGCTTCTTCCGAGATTCCCGTTATCGTGGATTTCTGGGCGCCCTGGTGCGGTCCGTGCCGAATGGTCGGCCCGGAACTCGACAAGCTTGCAGGGCGGGTAGACGGGGTCAAGTTCGTCAAAGTGAACATCGATGACAACTCGGAGCTTGCGGTGCGCTATGGCGTGATGAGCATCCCGACCATCGCCAAGTTCGTCGGCGGCGAGATGGCTGCCCAGATCGTAGGCGCTCGGGGTGCGGACGCTATGGGCAAGGAACTCGGTATCGAGGGCTAAGGCCAAGGGCAAACCATCAACGAACGTGAGGCCCCGGTTGCCGGGGCCTCACGCGTTCTGGCGAAGCCGAGCGAACTACTTGACGCACGAGGAGTACTTGAGGAATACGCCCATCGCCTGATCGATGACGTCGTCACGTGACATCGTCGGATCGTTCTCGACCAGGCAACGCTTCATTGCATGACCGATGATGTGCAGACTAACCTGATTCAGTGCCGACTTGGCCGCCATGATCTGAGTGAGCACCGCGTCACACTCCTGGCCCGAATCGATCATGGACTGCAGGCCCCGGATCTGCCCCTCGAGACGCTTGAGGCGGTTGACTATCTTCTTTCGCTCGTCTTCGTCGGCGACGAGCGGGCTCGAGTCCAGGGGTGAATCTGTCATGGTGTCCTCCAGAGCCTCGGTGTACGCTGTTCAGAACGTCTGAAGTCTGATGATACCCCCAGGGGGTATCTGGAGCAAGTCTAGGGGGAGTATCGGTGGGGTATCGCAGGCCAGCGACCGAGGAGTCGAGCGGCGGGCGGATTCGCTCGATCAAGCGCGTGCTGTGGATCATTCTCTTTCTCAACCTCGGTGTCGCGTTTGCCAAGATCGCCGCGGGTACCATCGCCAAGTCCTCGGCGATGCAGGCCGACGGTTTTCACTCGATCTTTGACGGAGCGAGCAACGTGGTCGGACTGGTGGGAATGAGCTTCGCGAGTCGTCCGGCCGACGACGACCACCCGTACGGCCATGCCAAGTACGAGACCTACGCCTCGGCGATCATCGGTGCGATGCTCTTGTTGGCCGCCTATCGGATCGGCACGGAGGCGATCGCTCAGATCGTCAACCCGTCAGACGTGCCCGATATCACGACACTGTCATTCGTCGTGATGATCGGGACGCTCGTGATCAACCTCTTCATCACCACCTGGGAGCGTCGGGTCGGCAAGAAGCTTGGGAGTTCCATTCTTGTTGCAGACGCGAGCCACACCGGGTCCGACGTGTTGGTCAGTGTGGGCGTCATCTTCTCTCTGATCTTGGTGAAGTTCTTCAACATGCCGCTGGCCGACCCGATCGTAGCGCTTCTGGTGTGCGTGGCGATCGTCTACACAGCGTGGGGGGTATTCCGTCAGGCGAGCGCGACCTTGTCCGACTCTGCGCGGATTCCACCCTCCGACGTGTGCGCCGTGGCGATGAGTGTGCCTGGTGTACTGGGCTGTCATACGATCAGGACGCGGGGTTCGGAGGCCGAAGTCTACGTCGACCTTCACGTTCAGGTTGACCCGGACTCGTCGGTCGCCGCGGGTCACAAGGTGGTTGAGAGCGTTGAGCGTGAGGTGGCAGCAGCGTTTACTCAGGTGGTGGATGTCATAGCTCACCTCGAACCGCAGGACGAGTACCAACAGGCCAAGACAGCCGAGGAGACACGTGCCGGGCTCCTCTAGGGCCGGCCGCTCTCCGCAGTCCGAGAAGCTTCTCGGGTACTCGCTTGCCCTGCTCGCCGCCGCTTGCTGGGCGACAGGTGGGCTGACCGCGAAATGGCTCTTCACGACCCCTTCGGCGTCCACAGCGACGTGGCCCCTTGCGCCTCTCGGAATCCTTATCGAGCCGACGACGCTTTCCGGAGCCAGGGCTCTCTCAGCGTTTCTCATCCTCGCCTTGGTCGTAGCTGTAGGTAGGCCTGCGGACCTCAAGATCGCAATCCGTGATGTGCCGTTTCTCGCCGCTTTTGGTGTGTTTGGACTGGCGATGGTCCACTACACCTACTTCAAGACGATCTCGTTGACCAACGTGGCCACCGCCATTCTGCTGGAGTACCTTGCGCCGGTTCTCGTGCTCCTTGTTGGCGTGGTCTTCATGAAACACAAGTTCACATGGTGGCTACCGATCGGTGTGGCTCTTTCGGTTGCGGGTAGCGCGCTGGTCGTGGGTGCGGTAGGGGGTGAAGGGCTGGTCGTATCGCCTGCGGGGATCGGCTGGGGACTCGCCTCCGCCGCGTTCTTTGCGGCGTACTCGCTGATGGGAGCCGTCGCGATCGCTCGCTTCAGCCCCTACACGGCGCTGGTCTGGGGACTGGGATTCGCATCGGCGTTCTGGCTCGTCGTGCTCAAGCCCGGAGTCGTCCTCGGCGCGTTCGCAGATCCGAAATCGGCGGCGGCGATCGTGTTCATCGCCGTGGTGAGCACCATTATCCCGTTCTCGGCGTTCCTGATAGCGCTGCGCTACATCGCACCGACCAACGCCACCGTGACATCGACCGTCGAGCCTGCGATTGCCGGAGCAGGGGCGTTCTTGCTGTTCGGTGAGTCACTCACTGCGATTCAGATTCTTGGCGGGCTGCTTGTCATCGCGGCGATCGCTGTAGTTCAACTGCCGGAGCGCGCGCCGGTTCCAACGCTTCCTCCTCAGGACTGAGCTTTCACAATCTCCGCAGGTCGCCGCCGTGAGAGCACCCTCTTGCGGTGGTATACTTTTTGCATAGGGGGCGCCTCTTCAGCCCCCCGAATTGGCCGAGAGGAGGGTCCATGGAGCTTTCACACCGCCCCGAGCTGCGACACAAAGTCACCCTCTCGCCGCAGGTCTACCAAGGACTCGCAATCCTCGCGATGCCAATCGTGGAGCTCCAGCAACTGGTCGAGGTCGAGATGCTTGAGAACCCAGTTCTCGAGGTGGACGAATCGGATACCGAGCCCGTTGAGGGAGAGGATCCGCCCGAGGAGCGCGAAGATGACGAGCGTTCTTGGGACGAGTGGCTCGAGATGTATGAAGACCTCGATTCGATGGAGCCAACAGCTCCCAGAGATCCAAATGCCGAGACTGCGAACACCGAGGACTTTGTCGGCGGGGTCCAGACGTTTGATGACTATCTCCTGAATCAGCTCGCGTTGCTCGATATCCCGGATGAGGCCGCACGAGCGGGTAGAGCGGTTATCGGGTCGCTTGATACCGACGGCTTCTTCGTGGGATCACTTGATGAGATTGCGGCGCTCTCAGGCGTTTCGCGTCAGGATGCCGACGCGGGACTGCGTGCGGTCCAACAGCTTGACCCTCCAGGGGTGGGAGCACGCGACCTTACCGAGGCGCTCTGCCTTCAGATGGAGTTCCTGGGGCTCGATGAGCCGCTGCTCACGCGGATCATCAAGGGTCACCTCGACGATGTCGCATCGAATCACTATCGGAAGATCGCCCGTGCGCTCAAGGTCGACGAGGCCGAGGTGCGCCGACTGGTCGACATACTCAGGGCGCTCAACCCGCGCCCGGCCGGCGCGTTCTCTCCCGGGCCGTCCCCGGGCTACATCGTCCCGGACGTGACGCTGAGGCGGTTCGATGAAGACTGGGTCATCACGTCGAACAACGAGGCCGTGCCCTCGCTTCGCGTTTCACCGCGCTACAGGTCCATGCTCAAGAGCGGTTCGAATGCCGACGACGAGACGCGCAAGTATCTCAAGGACAAGATCCGCTCGGCCGAGAGTTTCATCAAGAATGTGGATCGTCGCAAGGACACCGTGACGCGCATCACGCAGATCATTCTCGAGGTGCAGAGCGAGTTCTTTGAAGATGGAAAGGGTCTCTTGAGGCCCTTGCGTCTGGAGGACGTCGCCGTCGAGATCGGCGTGCACCTGTCCACTGTTTCCCGCGGCGTCACCGGCAAGTACATGGCCACGCCGTACGGCCTCTTCGAGCTGAAGCACTTCTTCAGCGGCGGTTATCGGACTACGCAGGGCATGGACGTCGCGGCGACGAGCATCAAGCAGAGACTGCGTGAGATGGTCGCGGCCGAGGACCCCGCGAAGCCCGAGTCGGACCAGAGGCTCGCCGAGCTCCTCTCGGCTGAGGGCGTCACGGTTGCCCGGCGCACCGTCGCGAAATACCGTGAGGAACTGCACATCGAACCGTCTTGGGCGAGGCGCCGTCGATGAGCCCGGAGCGTGCCGAGCTACCACAGCGGCCTCCCTCCGCGGTGTCCGCTGACGCCGATACGGACGCCGGAGCTCGAGGCGGGCACCGGACGCGGGCGATCATCATCATCGCGCTCATGTTGCTGTTGGTTACGGTCTTGCACGTGTTCACGAGCGCGACCGCGGCAGGCATCCCGCTACATGTCCTGTATCGTCGGCTCTACTACATCCCGATCATCTACGGCGCGTTCGTGTTCGGGAAACGGGGAGGGGCGCTCACGGCGCTCGCGGCCACGATTCCGTTCGCGATCCATGCCCAGCCCTCGCTGCGGTTCCCGCTCGGCCTGGGCTTTGACAACCTGATCGAAATCATTTCGTTCTTTGTCGTAGGGCTGCTCTTCGGTGCCATTCACGATACCGAGGAGCACCGGGCCGCCGATCTCCAGCAGGTGTCTCAGCAGCTGGAGGCCGCGTACAAGAAGCTCGAAGAGCGCGCGATCCAGCTGATCAACATTCAGGACTACACGCAGTCTATTCTGCGCTCGATCACGTCCGGAGTGCTGACGGTAGGCCCTGATGGATCGGTCGCCACCGCGAATCCGGCCGCCGAGCGGATGCTCGGAATGTCGGAGTTCGAGATGGTTCCTCGGCCGATCGGGTTGCTCTTTCAGTCCGACGGAGGCATATCGCTCGACGTTGCGAAGGTCCTCGCCGGTCGGCTTCCGCTTGCGATGCGCGAGGCGACGCTGCAGATGGCGCACGGGCGAGAGGTTCACGTCCAGGCATCGACGTCCCGTATGCGCGCGGTCGGGGGAACGGTGCTGGGGGCGGTGGTCACTCTGGAGGACGTGTCTGACATCAAGGCTCTGACCGCGCAGCTCATCCGCGCCGATCGACTTGCGGCGATGGGGGAGCTCACCGCTGGCGTTGCCCACGAAGTGCGCAACCCACTCGGGGTCATTCGGGCCAGCGTTCAGTTGCTCGACGACGCGCAGGTCGACCACGCGCGCATCCATGAGGCAGCTGAGGTCATCAAGCAGGAGATCGATCGACTGGACCGCGTCATCAAGGCGCTGCTCGATTTTGGCCGTCCAAGCAAGCCCACGCTGGTGAAGACGGACATAAACAGCGTGCTCGAGGATGTCGTGCTGTTCACGAACCGCTTCGCAAAGCAGCATGGTGTGCAAATCGAGGAGCGCTTCGAGAGGGAACTGCCAGCGGTCTTCGTCGACCCTGACCAGCTCAAACAGGTATTCTTGAATCTGGTCACCAACGCGGTGCAGGCAATCGGTGACTCTGAGGGGCGGATCGTGATCGAGACGCGCTCCGAGGGAGACTATGTCGAGACAAGCGTCGTCGATGATGGCCCGGGGATCTCGGCTCACGACCTGCCGAAGGTCTTTGACCCGTTCTTCACCAAGCGCGCCGAGGGCACGGGACTCGGGCTGACGATCGTTCATCGCATCATCGATGAGCATGAGGGGCATATCGAAGTAGAGAGCAGTCCGGCGGGCACCAGCTTCAAGGTCACACTTCCCGCGGTAATGGACGAGTGAAGGGGAACCGCATGAGCAAGCGCGTGCTCATAGTCGATGACGAGAAGAACATGCGATGGGTCCTGGGGCAATCGCTGTCGGGGGACGGGTTCGAGGTCGCCGAGGCCGCCGACGGCAACGAGGCGCTGGCGGCAGTCGCCGCCCAGGAGCCCGATGTCATGGTTCTCGATCACCGCATGCCCGACAAGGACGGCATGGAGGTCCTCCGGACGCTCAGGAGCAAGGGCTCGACGTTCCCCATCATCATGCTCACGGCTCACGGCAACGTGGCGTTGGCTGTCGAGGCGATGAAAGCCGGCGCCAACGAGTACCTCACCAAGCCGTTCGATCTGGAGGAGCTCAAACTCGCGATCGATAAGGCGCTCAAGTACTCGGGACTGGCCGCTGAGGTCGAGCGCCTTCGCAGCGAGCTGGACAAGGAATACGACATCGACGGCATCGTCGCGTCGGATCCCGGGATGCTCGACGTTCTGAGCACCATCCAGAAGGTCGCGCCGACGATGGCCACGGTGATGATTTACGGCGAATCCGGAACCGGTAAGGAGCTCGTCGCCCGCGCGGTCCACAATCTGTCCGATCGCGTCGACAAGCCGTTCATATCGGTCAGCGCCGGCGCACTTCCGGAGACGTTGCTCGAGAGCGAGCTGTTCGGCTACGAGAAGGGCGCCTTCACCGGCGCTGTGACGCCCAAGCCCGGCCGTTTCGAGCTTGCCAATGGCGGGACGATGTTCCTTGACGAGATCGGCGACATCTCGCCGGTCACCCAGGTCAAGCTTCTGAGAGTTCTGCAGGAGCGTAAGTTCGAACGTCTGGGCGGGACACGCACGATCGAGGTGGACGTGCGAGTGGTCGCCGCGACGAACCAGGATCTTCAGCAGCTGATCGCCGACGGTGAGTTCCGAGAAGACCTTTTCTACCGGCTTAACGTGGTGCCCGTGACCATCCCCACGCTCCGCCAGCGGCCTGGCGACATCCCTTTGCTTGTCGCGCACTTCCTGGAGAAGCTGAACGCCGGCTCAAAACGGATCAGCCCCGAGGCGATGGAGGCACTCGCGCGCTACAGCTGGCCTGGGAACATCCGTGAGCTTGAGAACACTATCGAGCGAATCATCATCCTGTCTCATGGCGATGAGATCGGGGTGAGTGACTTACCCGCCGAGGTTCGCGCCGGCTTGAATTCGCGCGATCGCGTGGCAAGCAACTTCACGCTTCCCGAGGATGGAATCGACCTTGAGGAAGTGGAGCTTGAGCTGGTGCGCCAGGCCCTCGACCGGACCGGCGCCAACGTGCCAAAGGCGGCGAAGCTGCTCGGCCTGACAGCTAAGACGCTCGAGGCCCGAATGCAGCGCTTCGGTCTCTAGGTCGGACATATGCAAGATGCTGTCGTTTTTGGCATGTACCTTGCATTTTGGCGTTGTCTGCCAAATGTGACCCAGGAGTGGTCTTGCCTGCTTATCTCACCCTACTAGCGGCGCTCGCGGTCGGAGGCATCGTAGCCGTCCTCGCTTGGCTTCTCTTCGCCTCGAAGTCCATGGGCGATCCGCTGGGAGTCGAGAAGTCCTGCATACACTGCGGATCAGCGGTGTTCAACGATTGGCGGCTTTGCCCTGAGTGCGGCAGATTGATAGCGGCCTGCGACAGCCTCGATACCGCGACGCCGGCTGGCTCACGCGGCGGAGCCTCGGACTCCAAACCGGCCTAGTAGGGTAGGCTATCAACAGGCTCGAGCGCATCGCTGCTCGGCGCCCAATCTCCGTTGACATGCTTGGAGGCGACCAATGAGCGTAACCACCGCGCGGCTGAACACATCCGGGATGCACTGTCGTTCGTGTTCGATGCTTGTAGACATGACCGTCGGCGAGCTTGAGGGCGTCGCCGACGTGACCACCGATCATGCGACGGGAGAGACGGTCGTCAACTTCGACTCCGATCAAGTGACGGTGGAGTCGATCATCGGGGCAATTCGTTCCGTCGGCTACGATGCCGAAGTCTCTACCTGATCCGGCGGCGCTTGCGCATTAATACCCAATGGGGTATATCTAGCGTGCGGAAGAGGCCGCTCGGATAGCGGAAGCGTATGGGTCGAGAGGATCGGCGGCATGTCAGGTTCGGTCGGCTTCATCGGGGCGTTTCTCGCAGGCGTGCTGTCGTTCCTGTCTCCGTGCGTGTTGCCGCTCATTCCTGGCTACCTGTCCTTCATGACGGGGTTGACCGCGGCGGAACTCTCGGACGACTCGAGGCCGCTTGGTCAGATCATGGGGACGGCGTTTCTGTTTGTGCTGGGCTTCTCGGCGGTGTTCGTCGTATTGGGCGCCTCGGCGTCTGTCCTGGGGCAGTTCCTCACGCAGTACCGCGATCTAATCGAGAAGGTGGCCGGTCTGGCCGTGATCGTCTTCGGCGTGTTCATGCTGGGGGTGATCAGGATTCCGGGACTCTACGGTGAGGCGCGGATGAACCTGGCCCGGTCGCGCCGATTCGGTCGTGGGGCGGCACTGGTCATGGGGATGGCATTTGCGGCGGGCTGGACTCCATGCGTGGGGCCGATCCTGGGCGCCATTCTCACGCTTGCGGCTTCGACGGGGAGTGTCGCTCACGGGGCGCTCCTTCTGTTTGCCTATTCGCTTGGGCTGGGTGTGCCCTTCCTGCTCGTCGCGCTTCTGTTCGGGAGCGTCAGACCCCTTCTTGGTTGGCTGAATCGGCACTCGGAGATCATCAACAAGGTCGCGGGAGCGACGCTCGTGGTCATCGGGGTGCTCATCTTCACCGGCCGGCTGACGGTCATCGCGTCATGGCTCACGCAGGTTCTTCCGTCCTTCGGGGTGTAGCGCGGGTGTAGCGCGGCAGTGCGTGCTCGGTGTCGGATGCAGTACCATTCAACTGCTGAGCTGCACTGACGCAGCACGCTTCCTGATGAGGGGCTCCTGAATGACGGCAGGCGGCCGTAAGACCGGCGGACTGGCATCGAGGATCGTCCGCGTGACTCTGGTCATCGGACTTGTCACCGCGGTCGTAGCCGGGACCGTCGCACTCATTGGGGCATCCCGCATGGCAGCGAGCGAGATGGCCGCCCAAGATCAGACCACGCTCCAGCACGTGGAGGATCAGATCGTTGAGAGGCTGTCCACTGCTGAGACGATTGCTTCGCGGGTTTCCGCTATCGTCGCCGTGTCCCCCGGTCACCCAGAACTGGATTCACGCATAGCGCCCGTGTTCGACTCGGGGAACGGGCTGGTTGACGAGATCATCGTTGCCACTCGTACCGGCTCCGTTGTGACCGCCTACCCGTCGGCGATTGAGACGGCGGCCGTCGCAAGCAACGTTGCTTTCAGGAGGGCTCTTTCAGGCAACACAGGGTTCTACCGTGACAAGAATGTCGGGATGGCCTCGGGGTTCTGGCTCTCTCGTGCGTCGGCAAGCCCGTCGGGTACCCAGCTCGTGATTCTCCTGCGCATGGATCTGGGGACCATGCGCACCGCAATCCAGCAGATGCGTGAGCTGGGGCCACGGTCACTTCTCATCATGGACTCGAGTGTGCCGATAGTCCGTGCGGGTGGAGGCGGCGCCCTCGACATCACAGCCGCGCGATGGAAGCCGACCGGTCCCTCTGGGGGGAAGGTCACGCTGGCGGGGCCTGAGGCTGGTGGGCTGACGGGCTACTACACCGACCTGCAGGGCATCGAGGGAGTCTCCTGGCGCGTGGCGGTTCTGGAGCCCAACAGCCGCAGCTTCGCAGAAGCCGCGCTTGCCGTTACGCCGTCCATACTGGTGATCCTTATCGGAGGCGTGGTGGCTCTCTTTGCTGCGCTGATCATGTCGCGACGGCTCGTTGAGCCACTCAGGGCTCTCGAAGTCGCCGCCTATCGAGCCGCGACAGGGTCCTACGTCAAGCAGATTGACTCGCCTCGAGACGACGAGATCGGGCAGGTGGCTGACGCCTTCAACGCAGTTGCGCTGCGGCTCAATGCGCTCCACGACCTGTCACATCTTCTTGCAAGCGCCTCCCGCCTTGATGAGGTGCTGGACGGCATTCTGTCGGCCATGGGGCACATCGTGGGTCCTGGGGTTGCTGCCATCTACCTTCTCGATGACACGGGTCGCTGGCTTGTTCCGGCGGCGGCGCGCGGCGCTGACGTCACTGAAGCGCGCAGTATCGACGCGCTCGGGGAGAGCTGGCTGGCGAAGTCGCTGCGTGACTCCGACTCCGTCGCTCATTCCGGAGACGCGCGACGACTCGCTGACGAGCTCCCCGGCCTAGCGGACTCGAATAGCGTTGCACTGGTGGCCCCGCTTGTTTCTGGTCACGAGCCACTCGGTGTCGTCGTTGTTCTCAAAGACAAGGCGGAGCCGATCACCGAGGCCGAGCGGGAGATGGTGCGGACCTTCTCGGCGCAGGCGGCAATCGCGGTTCACAACTCCCGGCTCTTCGCTGTTGAGACCGAATCACGTCGGATTTCTGATGGATTGCGCTCCGTGGCAGAGCAGCTGGTTCGGCCGGACGGCCTTGAACCCGCCCTCCGACGTGTCGAGGACGTGGTCACGGAGCTGTTCGGTGCCAAAGAAGCGCGCTTCGTTGTGATGGACAGGCAGTCCCTCGGTCTGCGCCCCGTTTCCGACGCGAGCGATGAGGGCGCACTTGCCAGCTTCACGACACGGATACTTCTCCGCCAAGACGCGCAAGCACCCTTCGCGATCGAGTCGGGTGAGGACGTTGGCGGCGATGCCATCATGGAGCGAGTGGACGCCCATCGGCTGCTGGTGATTCCCATTGCGGTCGAGTCGCTGCACGGTGCGGTGCTCCTCGTCCTGCTTCCGGAAAACACGACAGGGAAGCGAGAGCTGGAGATCGCCGAGGCGGTCGCCAACCAGATGGCCCTCGCCCTCGAGAACGCCTATCTCTATGAGAGAGCGCTTGCGCGCGCTGCGAACCTCGAGACCATCTTCCGAATCAGCCAGGCGGTCGGGTCTTCCCTGCAGGTCAACGTTGTGCTCAACCGCGTTCTCGACGTCGTCCAGAAGATCCTGTCGGCTGACGCAGTTGCGCTGATGATCTACGAGCCTCGGAAGAGAGAGATCACGACCTCGATGGCGCGAGGAGCGGTTTCATCCGACATCGTGGGCCTGCGCCTAGCTCCTGGGGAGGATGTTCCCGGGTATGTCTTCTCAACCGGCGAACCGGCGGCATTCCGCGATCTTCAGGAGTCGATGGGCGGAATCGCTGGTAGTGCCGCGGCCAACGGACTGCGCTCCATGCTCGCTGTTCCCATGCTCGCGCGCGGCCGTTCGATCGGCGTGCTGATCGTGTTCTCAGCTGAGGCGGGCGCCTTCTCGGATGAGGATGTAAACGTTCTCCAGACGTTCGCGTCGCAGGCTGCGTTGGCAGCCGACACGGCCCGCATGTACAGTCGGGAACACGACGTGGCATCGATCCTCCAGGCATCGATCCTTCCCGGCGAGCTTCCGGAGTTCGCCGAGATCGAGTCGGCCAGCGCCTACGAGCCTGCAGGTGCTGACGTGGAGATCGGTGGGGACTACTACGATCTCTTCCGCGGGCAGGATCGATGCATCTGGTTTGCTATCGCGGACGTTTGCGGGAAGGGCGTCGTGGCTGCGACCAAGACATCGATGATCAAGTACTCTGTGCGCTCTCTTGTGGCGGCCGGTCTCAGGCCATGCCGGGTTCTGAGTGAGGTCAACCGGATGATCGTGGGGGCCGGCGACACGAGTGACATCGTGACGCTGTGGGTGGGGCGCTATGACCCTGCAGCCCAGGAGCTGGTCTGGGCGAGCGGAGGCCACCCGCCGGCGGCGCTCGTCATGCGGGATCCGGCTCGGGTTGAGTGGCTGGCGCCCACGGGTCCGCTCCTCGGCGCGATCGCCGACGCGGTGTTTGACGAGAGGACTGTCAGGGTGACAGCCGGCGATCGCGTCGTGCTCTACACGGATGGCGTCACAGAAGCCCGCAACGGGAATGTATTCTTTGGCGAGGATAGGGTTCGGGATGCCGTTGTCGCCTCTGGAACCCCTCGCGAAATCGTCAGAAGATTGCTCACTGCGGTAAGGCGATTCGGGCGGGGCGACCTACGGGACGACGTGGCTCTGCTGGCTATCGCGATCCGAGAGATTCCCGACGAAAGCGAAACTACAGCGGAAGGGTCGAGCGACTGATGTCGGCATTCGAGATTTCCCACGCGGATGCTCCACGCACCTGTATCGTTCGTCTGAGTGGCGACGTGGATATCGCGGTCGTTCCCGAACTCCAACTTGGGCTTGAAGAGGCCCTTGCCGGAGGATGCCAGAACATCGTGCTTGACTTCTCCGTTGTGACGTACGCCGATAGCTCCGCTCTGGGGCTGCTTGTTTGGCTGGATCGGCGCATGGTGCCTCATGAGGGCAAAGTCATGTTGGCCGGTGCCAATCACGACGTGACTCGGATTCTGGAAGTCTCTGGGCTGGCCGACGTGGCCTCATCGATCGCGATGAGCGAAGACGTCGCCGACGCGCTTGACGGGCTAGATCTGCCGTCAGTCCCATCGAGTCTGCTGTGGCACCGACACATCGACGTCCCGCCGGACGTGAACCAGCTCTCCATGGTTCGCGAAGAGGTCAGTGAGCTGGTGGCGCCCTTGGGGTTCTCGGAGAGTGCCATCTTCGATATCAAGGTCGCGCTGGGAGAGGCATTGGCCAACGCACTTCGCCACGGCAAGCCCCAGCAAGGCATGGCGGTCGTGAGCCTGGGAGTCGACGCATACTCTGACCGTTTGGTTCTTGAGATCACCGACAACGGGTTCGGCTTTGACGGGGCCACGAGTAATGCAGAGGACGTGTATGCCCCAGGCGGCCGAGGAATCATGTTCATGCACGCGCTGATGGATCGCGTCGACTTCGCGCCGGCCGAAGGCGGCGGGACTCTCGTCAGCATGGTCAAGCACCGGCCGACTGTGGCCCACTAATGTCGCTGTCTCGCGCTTCGAAGAAGAAGCGGATACTCATCTTCTCGGCCTCGTTCGGAGGCGGTCATCGCTCTGCTGCCGAAGCGCTGCTGCGCTACTACAAGACGCACCACGACGACACGACTGAGGTTCGGATGGTCGACTTCTTCCAGGAGTTCGCCCCCAGCCTGAACCTGCTGGCGAAGTTCAGCTACCAGCAGTCGGTGCAGTTCTTTCCCGCGCTGTACGGCAACTTCTTCGAGGTGTCTAACAAGCTGCCAGGCAACCCCGTCGTAAGTGAACTCAAGATCATGGGTTTCGCCCGCGCCTCGGCCTACATCGACGACTTCCGCCCGGACGCCGTCATCTCGACGTTCCCGGTCGCCGGCGGTGTCGTGTCCGATATCAAGGCAAACCGACCGTTGGTCTCGGCGACGATCATCACCGACTTCGGGGTTCATCGGGCGTGGCTCCACCCGGCAACGGACTTCTACTTCGTGGCCTGCAAGGAGGTGCGCGAGGACCTGGTTGTCCGCGGAATCCCCTGGGATCGCGTCGTGGTCTCGGGAATCCCCGTCGCCGAGAAGTTCTCGGAGGAGTTCGACCGCACGGCGCTCCGTCGGGAACTAGGCCTGGCCGATCGGTTCACTGCGCTGCTGACTGCCGCCTCGGGGCAGCCGGGCGACGCACGCGATATCGCTTCGCAGTTGGCGGGGTGGGGAATCCAGGTCGCCGGAGTGACCGGCAACAACGCACGGCTCAAGCGCAGGCTCGACTCGCTGGCAAAGAAGAAGGAACTAGTCCGCGTTTTCGGGTACACCTCCGATATGCACAAGATGATGAGGGCGGCGGACGTGCTCGTCGGAAAGGCCGGCGGGCTGACGGTATCTGAGGCGCTTGCAGTGGGACTTCCACTCATCATCTACAATCCTGTTCCGGGGCAGGAGCTCTACAATGTGGACTTCCTTGTGAACTTCGGCGCAGGAATGCTCTCGCGAGACGAGGAAGACGTGGTCGAGAAGGTACGATTCCTGTCCACACACCAGGAGCGGCTCAAGCAGATGACTGATGACGCGGCGATGCTCGGCAAGCCGGATGCGGCCAAGAACGTGTGCGAGCGTGTACTGGCCGCATTGCGGCAAGGCGAAAGCGAGGGGGAGGCGTAGTGGAGCTTCAACAGGCGATTCTGGATCGACACTCTGTCCGGAACTTCCGTCCGGACCCCGTTCCAAGGGAGCTGGCCCAGAAGCTCATTGATGCCGCATCTTTGGCGCCGTCGTCGCTCAACGAGCAGCCGTGGTCGTTCTACTGCTGCGAAGGCGAGACGCGGGCACGCCTGGGCAAGATAGTCGCGCAAACCACGATTCACCTGTCCGAGTACATGGAAGTGCTCGGGCCAAAGCGCTACGAAGATGCTGTCGAGTGGTTCTCGTCGCTGGGCGACGCGCCACTGCTTATGGCGGTCGCGTGCCCGGATCCGGACACCGACCTCTCGGCGATCAACCGATATGTGTCGCTGGGGGCGGCGCTGGAGAACCTGCTGCTTACGGCTACCGATGTGGGTTTGGCTGTCTGCAACATCACGCTTTCGTATTGGGTGCGAGAGGAGATGGCTGACCTTCTCGGGCTGCCTGCGGGGCAGTCGATCATTCTGATCGTTGCGGTAGGCTATCCCGGCGACGTGCCTCCTGCTGCTCCTCCTAAGCGCCATGACACCGCGGTCTGGCTTGACTGAGCCGGGCACGCTTCACGCCGTCTTCTTCGACGTGGGGAACACGCTCCTGCGGCCGCATCCCAGCGTGTCCGAGGTGGTGAGGCAGGTTCTCGCCGAGGAAGGCCACATCCACGATCTGGGCGCGATCGATGAGCTCATGCCGCTCGTGGACGAGTACTACGAGGATCGCTATCGATCTGACGACACCTTCTGGACCGACGAGAATCGGACCTCGCAAGTATGGGTCGGCATGTACTCACTGCTCTGCGCCAAGCTCGGCATCGAGGACGGGGCGGAGAGGATCGCGGCCCGTGTCTACCAGGAGTTCGGGGACCCGGCCCGATGGGAGGCCTACCCGGATGTGGCGCCGGCGTTCGAGCGGCTGCATCGGCGCGGGCTGCGGATAGGACTCATCTCGAACTGGGACAATCGGCTCGCAGGGCTCATCGGCGGCCTTGGGCTGGGTGACCATCTCGACGCGATCATCTCGTCCGCAGACGTCGGTCTGCACAAGCCCGACCCGAGAATCTTCGAACTCGCCTGTGGGCGGCTCGGCGTTGAGCCGTCACAAGCTGCACATGTTGGAGATCACCACTATGCTGACATCGTAGGAGCCACCGCTGTCGGGATGCGCCCCGTGCTCATCGACCGCCATCACGAACCCCGAACGTGGCGTCCGGGGTTTGTGGTGACACTGGATGACTTGGAGCGTGCGCTCAATCTGGAGGAGTAAGATGCCCGCGCGCCTGTCCTCTTGGTTTTCGTGGACGGCATTCGGTGCCGGTGTTGTTGCCTGCCTGGGGATCGCCTACGCCTCGTACGTTCTGGCCGGCTACTCTTGGGCGCAGGTGGTTGAGTACAAGAGCCCGTACGTGTCCCAAAGCGTTCCTGCCGCGCTGGAGTCGGTGGTTCCGACACCGACCGCAGAGTTGTCCAAGAAGGTTGTGTTGATCATCGTCGACGGGATGCGCGACGATGTGTCGCGTTCCGGCATGCCTACGCTCGAGACGCTGCGGACGTATGGTACCGACGTCTCGCTGGTTGCTCCGCAGCCGTCGCTGTCTTTCCCCAACTGGACGACGATTCTGACTGGTGCCTCGCAGACCATCAGCGGCGTCACGACCAATTGGTACAAGGGACGCGTTCTTGCCCCGACGATCATCGACGTTGCGCGCGACGCGGGGCGTCGTGTCGCGGTGGTCGGTCCCACGGACTTCGCCGCACTCTACGGGGTCAGCCCCGGCCCGACCGTATCGTTGCGGCCCTGGCCCAAGGATGGGTACCTGACCGGAACGCTGGTTGACGACGCGTTGCGAATCGCCAAGGCCACCGATCCCCAGCTCCTGGTGCTCCACGTCCCGGATCTGGACGAGGCCGGACACTCCTCTGGCGGGAGTTCGAAGCGGTACAAGGACGTCGCGGCGCAGGTCGACGCCGATATCGCACGACTGGTGGGCGGGTTGCAGGCCGATGGCACCACATTCGTGATTCTGGCTGACCACGGCCACATCTCGACCGGTGGCCATGGCGGATGGGAGCAGGAGGTCGTCTCGGTCCCGGCCGTGTTCTCAGGGGCATCAGTGGTACTCGGCAAGGCCAAGGGAGACCTTAGTCAGGTTGCGCCGACAGTCGCAGTTCTGGCGGGTCTGCGAGCGCCGGCATACGCGGAGTCCACCGCGATGCGTTCCGTGATCAGCACTACGGCTGCGAAGGTGTTTGCGTCTGAGGAGGCACATCACATCGCTTTCGCAAACCACTACACCTCGGTCGTAGCCAGCGATGACATTCCGCCCGCGATGTTCGTGAGAGGTTCGGCCGAGCATGGCGGCCCGGACGGCTACGCAGCTTTCGCGCGTAGCACGCGGATTGCGCGCGAGAGGGCCAACCGGGCGCCGGTCTCGCTCGGCATTATCGCGCTTGTCATGGTGGTGTTCGCCGTTATCGGCTTCGCTTCTTGGAGGGCGCTCGTCGCCTCGGTGGCTGGTGCAATCGCCTACTTTGGGCTCTACAACGGGCTCTTCTTCGTCTATCACCGCTACCTGTGGTCGCTCTCGGCGTTCAACACCGAGACCCAGGTGAAGGCCTTCATGAACGGTCGCATGATCGAGGCGGCTTTCTCGGCTTTGGTGGGCGTGGCCGTTGCGGCGTTCGTCTACCCGTATCTGCGGCGTCTCGCATGGGGACCCCGGGATCGCGGATTCCTGGGCGGGTGGCTCGCGTTGGCTCCGGCAACCCTGCTTATCATTCTCGGGTCGCTGGCTCTGCAAGTCGCCTGGTTCCTTTGGATGTGGGGCGCCACGATCACCTGGGTCCTGCCTGACTTCAAATGGGCGTTCAAGTACGACCTCGACTTGGTACAGATGACGGCGGTTGGCGTCGCGGTTCTGTTGGCGCCGATAGTCTCGTATGTGATTGGGCGGTATCATCCCAAGGTGCGCGCGGGGCGGGTGACCGGCTAGGCATCCCGCTCCATAGACATTCGCCACGGGAGATCTAGCAGGTCCCCGCCGAGTCCCGTTCGTGGAGGAATACCGACCTATGGCAGCTATCAAGGATCTCAGAGAGTTCATCGCGCTGCTCGAATCCAAGGGGCAACTGAAGCGCGTTGCGACGGCCGTGGATCCCCACCTTGAGATCGGCGAGGTCACGGACCGGGTGAGCAAGCAGATCGGACCAGCGTTGCTGTTCGAGAATCCAGTAAACCGCGAGACGGGGGAGCGGTACTCGGCCCCCGTCGCGATCAACCTGATGGGCAGCTACGACCGGATGGCGTGGGCGCTGGGCGTCGACGCCGAGACGGGCACCTGGAAAGACCTCGACGCGGTGGCCAAGCGTGTCACGGATATGCTGCCGCTGGATCTGCCTGCGAGCATGAAGGGCAAGTTCGATATATTGGTCAACCTCAAAGACCTCGCGACGTCGGGTGCCAAAGAGGTCAAGAAGGCGCCGTGTCAGGAGATCGTGCTGCGCGGCGACGATGTGGACCTCACCAGGCTGCCGGTTCTCAAGACCTGGCCCCAGGACGGCGGCCCGTTCATCACGCTGCCGCTCGTGGTGACCAACAACCTCAAGGGCAAGCCCAACGTCGGGATGTACCGGCTCCAGATCTTCGACAAGAACACGACCGGGCTTCACATTCACGAGCACCACGACGGCGCCAAGAACCTGCGCGCCTGGCGCGATGCCGGTGTCACGCGGGTGCCGGTCTCGGTCGCAATCGGGGCCGACCCGGTCACGATCTTCTCGGCGACCGCGCCCGTGCCGCCGATGATCGACGAGTACCTGTTCTCCGGCATCATTCGTGGGGAGTCGGTCGAGGTCGTCAAGTGCCTGACCAACGACCTGCTCGTTCCCGCTCACGCCGAGATCATCCTCGAGGGCTGGTGCGATCTCGAAGAGACTCGCTGGGAAGGTCCCTTTGGGGACCACACGGGCTACTACTCGCTCGCCGACGATTTCCCGGTCTTCCATGTCGAGGTCATCACCACGCGTCGGGATCCCATCTACGCGACGACCATCGTCGGCCCGCCGCCGATGGAGGACGACTACATCGGCAAGGCCACGGAACGGCTCTTCCTGCCGGTCATCAAGGCGATGCTGCCCGAGGTCATCGACTACGACCTGCCGCTCGAAGGTGTCTTCCACAACTGCGCCATCTTCCAGATCAAGAAGGAGTTCGCCGGTCAGGCGTTTCGCGTGATGAACTTCGCCTGGTCGATGGGGCAGATGATGTTCACCAAGTTCGTGATCGTCGTCGACGAGGATGTCGACTGCCACGACTACTCACAGGTCGCCTGGCGCTGCTTCAACAACGTGGATCCCAGCCGAGACATCCAGATCTCCAAGGGTCCGCTCGACCGCCTCGACCACGCCAGCAACCAGCAGAGCTTCGGCTACAAGATGGGCATCGACGCCACCAAGCCGCTCCCCGGCGAGGGCTACGAGCGCGAGTGGCCCGATTCGCTTGAGATGTCGTCCGAGGTAAAGGCGCGGGTTGACGCTCTCTGGGGCGAGCTCGGCCTGTGAGTGACGCGATTACTGAGAAGAAGCGCCCCGGCAAGGTCAAGACCTTCGCTGAGCTGGTGAAGTTCGAGCACTCCATCTTCGCGCTGCCGTACGCCTACTTAGGTGCCGTCTACGGGGCCGCGGTTGTCGCTGCGTCGGGTGCGCCGGGTTACGCTGCGTTCCAGGCGCAGAACTCGGCGATGTTGAACCCCTGGGTGGTCGCGGGTGGATGGCCCACCCCGCTGGCACTTCTGTGGGTCACGGTCGCCATGGTCGGCGCCCGTAGCTTCGCTTTCGTGGTGAACCGCGCGGTCGACGCCGAGATCGACGCACGAAACCCCCGTACCGCGGGTCGGCCCATTCCCGCCGGCACCATCAAGCGCTGGGAGCTTTGGCTCTTCTCGGCGGTCGTGCTGGCGGCGTACGTGTTCGCTTGCTTCCAGTTGGCGCCCGTCACGCATTGGCTGTGGCCGATTCCGCTGGTGTTCTTCGTGGTGTATCCGTACCTGAAACGTTTCACGTGGTTCTGCCACTTCTGGCTCGGTATCTGTCTGGGCCTCGGGGTCACGGGCGGTTGGGCGGCGGTGGGTGCACCTCTGACCTACGCGGCGCCGTGGGTTCTCGGGGCGGCCGTAGCGATCTGGACCGCGGGCTTCGACATCATCTACGCCACGCAGGACTATGAGTGCGACGTGCGCGACGGAGTTCACTCCGTGCCGGCGGACTTCGGCATTGCCGAGGGTCTGACGGTCACTCGATGGTGCCACGCGGCGACGGTGGTGCTGTTCGCGCTGGGCGGTTGGTACGCTGATGCGACATGGCCGTACTACGTGGGGGTGGCGATCGCGGCGGGGCTGCTTTGGTATGAGAACGCGATCATCTCCGCCGAGGACATGTCCCGCGTGAACGCGGCGTTCTTCAACGTGAATGGTATGGTCGCAGTGGTTATCCTGGTCGGCGCGATCGCTGGCCGGGTTCTGGTGTGAGGGCAGGGGAGCGTATGGGCAAGTGCACGGTGGTCGTGACGGGTGCATCCGGGAGCGTGTACGGGATGCGCGTGACCGAGCAGTTGGTCCTGGCGGGACACGAGGTATCGGTCGTGTTCACCAACGCCGGCCGAGAGGTTACCGCGTTCGAGCTCGGCTTCACGCTGCCCACGGAGGATCGCAAGGTCGCCGAGGTCGCGCTTGCCGCCTACCTGGAGCTGCCCGACGCGAAGGGGCTCAGAGTCGCCTACCCCGACGACCTCTTCGATGCGATCGCTTCGGGCTCGAATCGGAGCGACGCAATGATCGTGGCCCCTTGTTCGATGGGATTCCTTGCGTCCGTTGCCAACGGCATGGCCGACGATCTACCCGAGCGTGCTGCAGACGTGATGCTCAAGGAGCGCCGTCCCCTGGTCTTGGTCCCTCGCGAGACGCCTCTGTCACTTGTCCACTTGCGGAACCTGACCGCGGTCGCCGAGGCGGGAGCCATCATCGTACCTGCGATGCCGGCGTTCTACACCAAGCCTGAGACGATCGATGACCTGGTCGGATTCGTGGTGGGCAAGGTGCTCGACGTGCTGGACGTTGACCACAACCTGTTCAAGAGATGGGGAGAGTAGATGTCCGATACCGGCCCGGGCGATGCTGAGAGCATCCAGGGATCCTCGCATGACAGCGAGGGCGCGAGAATGGTAGCCAAGCTCGCGGGCTTCACCCGCTATCTCGTGGCTGCACCCATCGCGGGCCTCTTCGTCGCCGCAGTGGTTCTCACGGTAGTCGCCGTGATCGACGTCTTCAAAATCACCGTCGAGGCCGCGAGTTCTCACTCCAGCCTGAACCACACAGTGGTGGGCTTCATCGAGGTCGCCGACATATTCCTACTTGCGGTGGTTCTCTACATCATGGCCCTTGGGCTCTACGAGCTGTTCATCGACCCGAACCTCCCGCTTCCCGAATGGCTGGTCGTTCGGAGCCTTGAGGACCTGAAGGAGAAGCTCGTCGGGGTCGTGGTCGTCGTATTGGCGATCTTCTTCCTCGGCCGTTTGATCGAGTCCGACAATCCCCAGGAGGCGCTCTACTTGGGTGTTGGAATCGCAGCGGTGATCGGCTCGCTCGCGTACTTCGCGAAGTCAGTGCTTCTGCACAAGGCCGAGTAAGCCGGAAGAACGCTTGACGGCGCTTGGAGCGCAAGCGCAGACTACTCGCAGATAGGGTCATCACCACCACAGTCGCAGTCTTAGTCGTAGCAGTAGTCGTAGCATGAGGAGTAGCCATGACCCTGGCACAAGCGCGTAAGCGCTATCCGCTCGTACCCACCCAGATCGTCCGTTGGGCCGTGGAGAACATCCCGGATCCGCGCGACGTCGAGCGTGGGCTCGCTCGGCTCGAACAGGCCAAGCGAGTGCAGCTCAAGTACTCCGCGGGGTAGCAGGAAACGACAACGACCGACAGGAATGCCTGTCGGTCGTGTTGTTTTCTGGAGGCGACGCCCGGATTCGAACCGGGGGTAAAGGCTTTGCAGGCCTCTGCCTTACCACTTGGCGACGTCGCCGTTTGTGCCCCTTGGGGCGATATCAAGAAGAGAAGGCTGGCCGTCCAGGCCCGCTCGCCGGAACCCTCTGACCAGCCTTCGTACTGAACATTGGAGCGGACGACCGGATTCGAACCGGCGACCCCAACCTTGGCAAGGTTGTGCTCTACCAACTGAGCCACGTCCGCGCGCAGAGGCTAGTCTAGCTGCACCCTCAGGTGGGTGCAAGGGTGAGTTTCGCCCGATTCCGGGGTGCCTGGGAAAGTAGGGGCTTCCCTTGTGTATGCACTTTGCTAAACTATCGTTCGCTGCCGATGAGGCCGCAGATGGGCGATTAGCTCAGGGGGAGAGCACTTCCTTGACACGGAAGGGGTCAGAGGTTCAAATCCTCTATCGCCCACCATCTTCAATATCGCCCGTCATCTGCGGAAACGCGGGTGACGGGTTCTTCATTTGGAGAGAAGAACTCAGAAGAACCCGACATGAATGCCGGGCCGATGGTTTGCAGGCAGCACATCGGCCGCACCCTGGGCTCGTTTGCTGCGGGAGTCCCGCGAACAGCTGCTATGCGCCCGAGGTGCGGCCTCCACCGCACTTCGCCTTGGAGTGCCCGAGTCACATTCCGCAGCTGAGTTCGGCGAGTTGAACGGCCACGCATTCACGTGGTGCCTTCTTGGCCTGGGAGGTGCTGGTTCCTTGTCGCCACGTTATGGGACAATTCTGTCCGCTGCTGAAGGCTAGGCGCTTTGCCGTCGGCGCGAGGACGGTCGGTGCGTGCGCGAACCGACTGCTTGATCGATGGACGCCGTCCATGCTCCTGCCTCACGCCCAGTTCAAGGCAGCATTCACTGGAGGCCACATGCGAAGCACCATCGGGTTGGGACGCAGCAAGGCGGGGGCGGCACGCGTCACCATGTCGCTGATCGTCATCGCGATCGGCATGTTCGCCAACGCTTCATGGGCGAATGCCATCACGCTGGACGCGGGGCGGAATCCGACGTCCGTAGCCATCAACCCTGTCACCAACAAAGTCTACGTGGCCAACTACTTGAGCAACGACGTTACCGTCATCGACGGGGCCACGAACGCTACTACCACTGTAGACGTAGGGGTGAAACCCACGGCCCTGGCCGTCAACCCGGTCACGAACAAGGTGTATGTCGCAAATTGGGGTAGTGACACCGTCACCGTCATCGACGGGGCCACTAACACCGCCGCCACTGTGCACGTAGGGGCGAATCCGACGGCCCTGGCCGTCAACCCGGTCACCGACAAGGTCTACGTGACCAACCGCGACGATGCCAGCGTCACCATAATCGATGGGGCCAGCATCACCGTCACCACCGTGGGCGTGGGCACGGATCCGGGCGCCGTAGCCGTCAACCCGGTCACCGGCATCGTTTATGTCGCCAACTATGGCAGCGGCAACGTTACCGTCATCGACGGGGCTACCGAGGCCACCACCGCAGTGGACGTGGGGACCTATCCGACCGCCCTATCTGTCAACGCGGTCACCAACAGGGTCTACGTGGCCAACTCCGGAAGCAATGATGTCACCGTGATCGACGGGGTCACCGACGCTACCACCATTGTGGACGTGGGAACCTATCCGAGTGCCGTGAGCGCCAACCCGGTCACCAACAGGATCTACGTTGCCAACACCGACAGCAACGAGGTCACCGTCATCGACGGCGCCGCGGGCACGGCCACCACCGTGGGCGTGGGGACGTCCCCGACCGCCCTGGCCGTCAGCTCGGTCACGAACAGGGTCTACGTGGCCAACCGCGACAGCAACGACGTCACGGTCATCGACGGTGCGGCCGACACCGTCACCACCGTTGGCGCAGGGGTCAACCCGAGTGCCGTGACCGTCAATCCGGTGACGAACAAGGTCTACGCCGCCAACTCCGGTAGCGACGACGTCACCGTCATCGACGGGGGCACCAACACGACCGCGACCGCGGGCGCAGGAACCAATCCGATCGCTGTGGCGGTCAACCCGGTCACAAACAAGGTCTACGTGGCCAACCGCAATAGCAGCGACGTCACCGTCATCGACGGGGCCACCAACATAGCTACTGCCGTGGGCGCGGGGGCGTGTCCGAGCGCCCTGGCCGTGAACCCGGTCACCAACAAGATCTACGTGGCCAACACCGACAGCAACGACGTCACCGTGATCGACGGGGCCGCCGCCACTGTCACCACGGTGGGCGCAGGGGCGTGTCCGAGCGCGCTGGCCGTCAACCCGGTCACCAACAAGGTCTACGTCGCCAACCGCAACAGCAACGACGTCACCGTCATCGACGGGGCCACCAACACGACCGCCACCGTGGGCGTGGGGACCTATCCGAGTGCCGTGGTCATCAACCCAATCACGAACAGGGTCTACGTGGCCAACACCGACAGCAATGACGTCACCGTCATAGACGGGGTTGACGACACCACCACAACCTTGGCGGCGGGGACGTCTCCGACGGCCTTGGCCGTCAACCCAATCACCAACAAGGTCTACGTGACCAACTCCGGCAGCAACGACGTCACCGTCATCAACGTGGCGGCCGATACCGCCAAGACCGTGGGCGTGGGGACCTATCCGAATGCTGCGGCCGTCAACCCAATCACCAACAAGGTCTACGTGACCAACTACAACAGCGACAACGTCACCGTGATCGACGGGGCGGCCGACAACGCAACCACGGTCGGTGCGGGGACGTCTCCGACCGCCCTGGCAGTCAACCCGGTCAGCAACAAGGTCTACGTGACCAACTCCGGCAGCAACGACGTCACCGTCATCGACGGGTCGGCCGATACCACCACTGCGGCTGCAGGGACGTCTCCGACCGCCGTGGCCGTCGACCCAATCACCAACAAGGTCTACGTGACCAACTACCTTAGCGACGACGTCACCGTCATCGATGAGCAGGTCGAGCAGGACATCCCCCTGACCGTCACGATCGCACCGTTTCCGTATGACACCGTCCCTACGTGGACTCCGACGTTCACGTTCACTGCGTCTAGCACCTTCTCTCCCACCGCCCCGGCCGTGACCGGCGTCTACTACCAGATCGACACCTGGCAGGGGCCATGGCTCACCGCTACTGAAGGCGCCGACGTTTGGTCCGGCAAGACGGCGGCGCTCAAACCCGGGCTGCATGTTGTCTACGCGTTCGCAGCTGATGGTCAGATGGGGAACTCGGCCAACACCGGTTCTGGTTGCTCGCCGCTCCTCGGCCGAATCGCAGCCTACGAGTTCTTGGCACCCGCCGCTGTCAAGACCTACTCCCTGAGGTACGAGTCCGGTGCGGGTGGCACGCTGAGCGGTGTCACCTCACAGACAGTTGAGTACGGGACAAACGGCTCGGCGGTCACGGCGAACCCGAGTATCGGATACCGCTTTGTGGGCTGGTCCGACGGTTCTACGGCCAACCCCCGAGTGGATACCGACGTGCAGGCGGACGTCGACGTTACGGCCAACTTCGCCATCATCCCACCAGCCCTCCCGTTACCCACCAGCATCTCGGGCCTGAGCTTCTCCAAGACGCCTAGGCGAAACAAGACGGTTACCTTCAAGGCCACCATCTCGCCTGCGGCAGCAGGTCCGGCCTCGCTGTCTCTACTCCACTGGGAGAAGACGACGGTGAAGAAGAGGGTCAACGGCAAGTGGAGGAAGTCCATCAAGTGGGTCTGGAAGTCACGAACCACTGTCGGCATGCGTGCGGACGGGTCGGGGATTCTAAGCGCCACAGCCAAGCCAAAGTACGCAGGCAAGTGGAGAATGGTAGTGACCTACCCGGCTTCCGCCGGCTACGCGGGTAGCTCAGGACAGAAGGCTTTCACGGTGAAGTAGGTCGAACCTCCCCCACGGACACAAGCGAGAGGGGCGAATGCGATTCCGTCCCTTCCTGCGTGTCGGTGTCCCCGCGTTAACGGCAGGACCTAGGGACAGCGAAAGTGCCCGGCTTCTGCAAGCTGGGCACTTTCGCTGACATGAGGAAGAGACTCTGGATGTTGTATCGGCGCCTGTACTGCAGACCTTGAGCGCCGGAACAGACAACTCTCCGGAGTCTCAAGAGACGATACGCCCAGGACCTTGGTCGCTTAGGTGATGGAAGCCCTAGCTCGTCAGCTCCACGTGCGCGGCTGGGTCGAGCGGATTCACGCGAGCAGCCAGCGAGAACAGATACGGGTACTGCGTCTGGAGATGCTGCAGATAGGACAGCCACTGCAATGTGAGCAGGGCGTATGCACGTTTCACATCGCCCGTGAGATGGATTCGGTCAGGCACGGGAAGCGCGTCGAACCGCGGTCGGGCCTCGAGCTCCTCGGCGAGGTGGGTGACGGCCCACAACAGCTCGGTGAACTGTTCGTGCTCCAGCAGAGACTGGTTGCTGAGAAGGCCGAGAAGGAAGGGCTTCTCGGCGACGAGCATGGCTTTAAGCGCCTCAAGGTCACACGCCTCGATATCGATCTTGGGCTGGTGCTCGGCCACGGCCTTCTCGGCTGCACGGTACTCCACCTCGGTCCAGCTCGTCTGCGGTATCAGGTCAGAGCGGACCTCGGCGAGACCCGTGTCGGTTACGGCGAGCCTCCCCAGCAGCTCGGTCCCCACGTCTGAGAAGAACGCGCCGATGACCATGTTGAGCTTGCGGAGCATCGCCTGGCGCTCGCGGCTGCGGAGCAACCGATCGAGGATGAGCGTGACCAGTGCGACCTGCAGGCACAGAAAGCCGATGTCGCCGACGAGGAACCGCCACATCTCGTTGTGTAGCGCGGCGCCGGAGAACAGGACCCAGCGAAGAGCGTAGAGGGTCACGCCGAGGCCCAGGAGCCCGAGAAGAATGAGCAGTTCTGAGCGTCGCGAGCTCATGGGACGCCTTTCAGAGGTGTGGGGTATACACGAAACGAAGGATACCCTCTCGGCGGCGCAAGGAGAATCGAACATGGAAGGCAAGAGGGCTCGAGCGATCATCGTATTGACGGGTGCGGCCGCCATGATCGTGGCTGCAGGATGCACCCCTGCGGGGAGTAGCGGTCAGGGGGGCGGGTCGGAGTTGGTGAAGAGCAAGTGCACCCTGTGCCATACGATCGATCGTGTCAATTCTGCCAAGAAGGACAAGGCGGGGTGGGAGCAGACCATCGGGCGGATGCGAGCCAAGGGCGCGCAGATGAGTGATGCCGAGGCAGCCCAGATCGCCGAGTATCTGTCCTCGCAGAAGTAGCTGAACGGCGCCGCGCGCGCCGCGCCGGTTCACCTATACTGTGGCGGTTCGCTTCGTCACAGGAGGATAGATGGAGAATCTCGTAGCGACCTTCTCGACCCCGGCCGCGTGGGTCGCGGTTCTGACGCTCGCACTTCTCGAGATCGTTCTCGGGATCGACAACCTGGTGTTCATCGCCATCCTCACCGGACGGCTCCCCAAGGAACAGCAGAAGCCTGCGCGGCAGTTTGGATTGGCTGCGGCGTTGGTCACGCGACTCATGCTCCTCTTCTCGCTTTCGTGGATCGCGAAGCTCACGACGCCGCTGTTCGAGATCCCCGTCCAGGTCCACGGCGCACCCTTGGAGGTCACGGGGAAGACGGTAGTGCTGCTGGGTGGCGGACTCTTCCTCATCTACAAAGCGGTCACCGAGATCTACCACAAGGTCGAGCTCAAGGACGAGGGCGTGCGCGAAACCGCGGTCAAGGTTTCGATGGGCGCTGTCATCCTCAACATCGCGCTGATGGACATCATCTTCTCGCTCGACTCAGTGATCACGGCCGTGGGGATGGTCAACGACATCGCGATCATGGTGACCGGCGTCGTGATCGCGATGATCGTGATGGTCGCTTTTGCGGACCCGGTCTCGAATTTCATCAACAAGCACGCCTCGCTCAAGATTCTGGCGCTTGCGTTCCTGCTGATGATCGGGACGCTGCTGACCGCCGAGGCACTCGAGTTCTCGGTGCCCAAGGGCTTCGTGTACTTCGCGATGTTCTTCTCATTGGGGGTCGAGCTGGTCCAGATGCGCTACGACTCGAATCTCGCGAAACGGCGGCCCGAAGGGGAGAGCGCCTAGAAGCTGAAGGCGCAGGGGCACCGCCCCGATTCAGTCCGCGTAGGGTGAGTCGGACGGCAGGAGAAGGTTGGCGGCGTGCGGCAGGATTGTCGCCTCGAAGGGTGTGAAGTCCTCGACGACCTCGCCGTCGTACTGAACCCGAAGCCGGGGCTCAGCGGCGATGGACACGTGGCTCGCTTTGTAGACATCGATGCCAGGTACCTTCTCGGCGCCCGAGAGACCGGCGACAATCGCAGGCAGTAGCCCCGCGACGTTACGCGTGCGCAAGACCGCGACTTGAAAGACGCCGTCGCGGGGATCGGCACCGTTGGCCACCGGCAGGTCGAACTGTATGCGCCCGAAGTTGACAAGCAGAACCGCGATACCGTCGGTGCTGATTCGCTCGCTGTCCAGCTCAAGCTCGAACTGCGAGGCGGTCGGAGCCAGATTGACGACGGCAGCCATGAGGTAGGCGAAGGCCCCCAGGGTGGACTTGAACTGCTGCGCTGCTTCCATGATCGACGCGTCATAGCCTGCTCCGGCCATGATTGCGAACCCTCTTCTGACTTTGGAGTCACCCCCGTTGACGCTGTGCGTGATCTCGCCCAGGTCGAACCGGACCTGCTGGCCGAGAAGGGCCACGTCCGCCAGGGCACGCGGTTCGCTCGGCATATTGAGGTTCAGAGCCAGAAGGTTGGCGGTACCCGCCGGGTACACGAGGATAGGCACCGCGGTGTCGCGAAGCGCGTAACAGAGAGCCGAAGCGGTTCCGTCTCCGCCCGCCGCTACGACCCGGTCAAAGGCTCGGGCGTCGGTTACCAGCGACTCCAGCGATGGGGTGCCGTCGCTGAAGCGCAGGGTGACCTCCGCGCCGCTCGCACCAAGCGCACGCACGAAGTAGTAGAGACCGGAGTCTCCGCCGCCGGAGCGGGTATTGACGATGATGAGAACGCGCACCCCTTGTGCCCGCCTTTCGGGACGGTCCCCGTCCTACCTCGCCAGCGAGACGAGGGTCGACTACGCTTCATGATATGACAAGACGCATCGGGCGGCGGGGGAACCCGAGTCCGCCGACTATCGCAAAGCCCCGCCGAAGGGAGCGCCACCGCTAGTGTATGTCACAGACACCGAATCACTCTCTGCGCTCATCGAACAGCTCAGGACCGCGCCTGGCGTCGCCATCGACACTGAGTTCATGCGGGAGAAGACCTACTTCGCCCGGCTGTGCCTCATACAGCTTGCTTCCGACGACATCACGGCGATCGTCGACCCGCTTGCGATCGAGGACCTCTCGCCGCTCAAGGCGCTCCTGATCGATCCGCGCGTCGTCAAGATATTCCACGCGGGCTCGCAGGACCTCGAAATCTTCTACCGGCTGTTCGGAGTTGCCACCGCGCCGATCTTCGACTCGCAAGTAGCGGCGACACTCGCCGGGTTTCCCCAGCAGGTGGGCTATGGGGCGCTGGTGAAGGAGGTCATGGGCGTCACTCTCGACAAGGGCGACACCTACACCGACTGGGCCAAGCGGCCGCTGAGTGAGACGCAGATCGAGTACGCCCTGAACGACGTCCGCTACCTGCCTGAGATTCGCCGGCGCCTGCTCGCCGAGATGGAGCGCGAGGGTCGAATCGAGTGGCTCGCCGCCGATTTCGCGCGGCTCGAGGATCCTGCGACGTACACGGTGGTTCCTGGTGAGCTGTGGCGCCGTGTCAAGCGCATCTCGTCTCTCAACCGCCGCCAACTTGCGGTGGCACGAGAGGTCGCGGCCTGGCGGGAGCGCGAAGCGCAGCGCCGAGACGTCCCCAAGCGCTGGGTAATCGGCGACGAGAGCATTATCGAGATCTCACGCCGCACGCCCAAGTCGGGTGATGAGCTGTACACGATTCGCGGTGTCGCCGACAAGGTAGGGCGCGGCGCGCAGCAAGGGCTTCTCGAAGCAGTCGCTGCCGGTTGTGCGGTTGACGACGACGACCTGCCCAGTTTGCAGAAGCGACGCCGTCCCGTGGGCGATGTCGACGGCGCTGTCGACTTGATGGTCGCGCTCGTGCGTCTTCGTGCACGTGAGCACGGAGTCGCGATGCCGCTGATGGCGTCTCGCGACGACCTGGAACGACTCGCCGCCGGCGAAAAGGAGGCAAGCCCCTTGCTGGAGGGCTGGCGCAAGAAGATGGTCGGAGACGAGCTTGTGGCCTTGCTTGAAGGCCGCTTGGAGCTGACTTTGAAGGACGGCTCACTGGTCGTCACCCCCACCAGGTCAACGGACGCGTAGTCAACCTTCGGCCGCACGGCCGTCAGTACTTCGGAGGAGATCACACACGTGCCGATAGGATTCGGTTTCAGCCCCCAATGGATAGCTCTGATGATCGCCACGGTTGCGCTCGGATTGATCACGCAGGGCTACATCAAGTCGTCATTTCGGAAGTGGAGCAGCGTCCCGGTGTCGAGCGGCATGACGGGCGCGCAGGTAGCACGAAGGGTTCTCAGTTCCCATGGGTTGGACGGTGTTGAAATCCGACAGGTGGGTGGCAAGCTTTCGGACAACTACGATCCGCGAACCAAGGTCCTGAACCTCTCCGCCAACGTGTTCGGCGTCTCGAGCGTCGCCGCCGCGGGCGTGGCAGCGCATGAGGCTGGGCATGCCGTCCAGGATGCGGAGCGCTATGTGTGGGGGACCGTTCGAACCACTCTCGTGCCGGCTGCAAACATCGGGTCGAGTGCGTCGTGGATACTCATCGTTGTGGGGTTCTGGATCCAGGTAAGCGGGCTTGTCTGGCTTGGGATCGCGTTCTACTCGATGGCCGTGCTCTTTCAGGTCGTGACACTGCCGGTCGAGTTCGACGCCTCGCGTCGCGCGCTCATATCGCTTGAGGCAACGGGCGCAGTGGATGCGCAGCAGCTCGCGGGTGCCCGGCAGGTCCTGACGGCAGCGGCGCTCACCTACGTTGCGGCTGCACTCATCGCGGCGCTGCAGCTGCTCTACTACATGGGGCTCGCGCAGCGAGACTGAATCGCACACGCTTCATGGGGCCGCCGGCACCGGTTATCGGCGACAGGCGATGTCAGTCTCGGCTGATAGAATGAGCCGTCTGAGGAGGGAATCCGCTTGGCCGACGAGCGTTCACTTACAGTCACAGAAGCCATGGGGGCGGCGAAGCGCGCGCTTGAAGGCGTGCGGATCCGCGTATTGGGCGAGGTTTCTGAGTTCAACGACAAGCCCGGGTACAAAGCAGCGTACTTCACGGTGTCCGACGGGGGCGCTTCGATGCCGTGCCTCATGTGGCGCGACGCGTACGAGGCCGCCGGTGTGGAGCTGCGATGTGGGATGCTTGTCGAACTCTCGGGGGCCTTCTCGGCTTACGTCCCCAAGGGCCGGATGCAGTTTCAGGTGCGAGCCCTGGCACCGGCAGGGGAGGGCATTCTCAGAGTGCAGGTGGCGGCACTGGCGCGCACGCTGGAGTCGGAGGGCCTCATGCGGCCCGAACGAAAGAGAGACCTCCCGCGGTTCCCTGAGCGGATCGCCCTGGTGACTTCTCCGCGGGGCAAGGCGGTTCACGATGTGATTCGCACCCTGCGCCGACGCTACCCGTTGGCCGAGCTGCAGATCGCCGGCGTTGCGGTTGAGGGAGAGGGTGCACCTGCCGCCATTGTCAACGGCCTTGCGATCGCTTCGAACTCCGGCGCGCAGGTGGTCTTGCTGGTGCGCGGTGGCGGCTCATACGAGGATCTCATGCCGTTCAACTCCGAGCAGGTTGCACGGGCGGTGGTGGCGTGTCCTGTTCCCGTCGTGACCGGCATAGGACACGAACCCGACACGTCGATCGCCGACATGGTCGCCGATCTGCGCGCTTCGACGCCCACGGCGGCGGCAGAGGCTGTCACGCCGTCTCACGCGCAGTTGGTGCTCGCGTTGAGTCGCGAGGGTCGCGCGCTGGGTGCGGCGCTACACAATAGACTGAAGACAGCTGCGCAACAGGTTGTCCGACTCGCCGAGCGACCGGTACTTCGGGATCCCCATGCGGTTCTTGGCGCGGTGGCCCAGGCCATCGACATGGCGGGTATGAAGCTCTCGCGTGCTATCCCCGAGCGTCTCGCGCGTGATGAGCGGAGCCTGCAGTACGCGCACGAGCGGCTGATGCGCGCTGGTCCGGGACTCTTGGAGAGCGCCCGGGCCGCATTGGCGCTCGGCTCCGCGCGGCTCGAGGACCTCTCGCCGCTTGGGATACTGACCAGGGGATACTCCGTGTGTTTCGGTGCCGACGGGACCACGGTCGTGAAGACGGTGTCGCAACTCGAGATCGGTGATTCGCTCATCGTGCGAGTTCGCGACGGCACGGTAGACGCCTCGGTGACCCAACTTCTGCAACTGGAGGAACAATGACGGAACCGACCTGCAGTGATCCCGCCGAGCTGACGTTTGGCTCGGCGCTCACCGAACTGGACCAGATCGTTGCAGCGCTTGAGGGCGGCCAACTTGAACTTGAGGACAGTCTCGAGCGTTACGAGCGCGGCGTAGCCCTGCTCAGGGCGCTCCAGGCCAAGCTCGCTGACGCGCAGCAAAAGGTCACGATGCTCGTAGGCGAGCTTGAATCCGAGGCTGGGTTGGTGGACAGCGGCGCCGATGACTCGACGCCGCCTTCAAGGGAGTCATCCGAAGAGGTACCGTTCTAGACCGAGCTGAGAAACGCGGATCTGAACGACTGCAGTTGAGACCATCGAGAGGTGACCGCCATGGATGAATGCATCTTCTGCAAGATGGGACGCGGAGAGATTCCGGTCACGTTCGTCTACCAGGATGAACTGGTGGTCGCCTTCGACGACATCTCGCCGCAGGCGCCTGTGCATACCTTGGTGATTCCGCGCGAGCACTACACCGATCTTGCCGACGACGTGCCCGCCGAAACGCTGGCTGCACTGTTCGCGGCTGTCCCTCAAGTCGCCAGTGACAGGGGCGTCTCCCAGTCAGGCTATAGGGTCATCGTCAATAACGGTGCGGACGCCAATCAGACCGTGAAGCATCTTCACGTCCACGTCATGGGCGGGCGAGCCATGGAGCACGGCATGGTCACGTTCGCTGCCGAGTAGCTCGATGGTCGTTCGCGTCCCGGTCACTTTTGCCCCGGCGGCGATTACGGTATGGGTTGAGCCTGGGGTGACGGTGCTTCAGGCATCCAGGGACGCAGACTTGATCTTGCCCGCGCCCTGCGGCGGTCGCGGCGTCTGTGGTTCCTGCGGAGTGCGAGTCGTGTCGGGCCGGCTGTCAGAGCCCGACCCACAGGAGCTTCAGGGGCTGCGTAATGCCCCCGACGGTGTGCGACTCGCTTGTCGTGCGCGCGTCACCGGGCCATGCGAACTACGACCCATTCTCGCCCAATACCGAGGCGGAACAGCGACACCAGAAGGCGTCCTTGAGCCCCTTGTCGCTGGTGTCGATCTGGGTACCACGTCGGTGGCAGCGCTGCTGGTGAACGCTTCAACCGGCCGCGAGGTCGCTCGGGCGAGCGTGCCCAACCGCCAGCAGGCTTTCGGGGCCGACGTGCTCACCCGCATCAGCGCGGCACTCGCCGGCTCGGCGTCTGAGCTCCAGGGCGCCGCGGAGGCATCCATCGTCTCGGCGCTGAGTGCGGCTGCGGCGCTCGGGGGCGTGCAGACCCGGGGCATCGAACGCACTGTGATCGCGGGAAACAGCGCGATGATCGGCCTGCTCGCAGGGGCCGATATGGCGCCCTTGGCCACCGCACCGTTCACTCCGCCAGCCGGTGGAGGGGAGCTGCCCAAGGAATCGCCGGTTCGCGCGTCCCTGGCACCCTCAGCGTCCGTGGTCGTCTTGCCGCCGATCGCTGGCTTCGTGGGCGGAGACGCGCTCGCTGCGTCCATCGCCTGCGGTTTCTCCGATGCGGCGGAGCCGGTCATGCTCGTGGACTTCGGGACCAACGCCGAGATCGTTCTGGCAGGCTGTGGGTCGATGATCGTCGCGTCAGCAGCAGCGGGACCGGCCTTCGAGGGATCTGGAATCTCATGCGGTGGGCCGGCAGCGGAGGGAGCCGTGACTCGGGTGGAGGTCGACGCGGCCGGGACCGTGGAGCTGAAGGCCTTGGGCACGGCCGAGCCGAGGTGGTTCTCCGGCTCGGGCGTCGTTTCGGCGATATCGGCCCTGCGGAGCGTGGGACACGTGCGTCCTGACGGACTGCTCGTTGCCGATGGCCCGCTTGCTGATCGGTTCGCCGCGCCCGACAACGTGGTCACTGTCTCGCTCGGCGGTAGCGGGGGGTGCCTGTCGGTCAGCCAGTTGGACGTTCGTTCGCTTCAGCTCGCAAAGGCGGCGGTGCGAGTGGGAATCGTCACCGTGCTCAGGTACGCAGGTATTGGAGCAGGGGAGCTGAAGGCGGTGCTGGTCGCGGGGGCCTTTGGCTCCGCGCTCGAGGCTGCGGATCTTGTCGGTCTAGGCGTGGTTCCAGAAGACGCCGGTATACACATTCGGTCAGTCGGCAACGCGGCCTTGGAAGGGGCGGCGGTGATCGCGCTGGATCCGGCCTTGGCGGTGCTTGCCACGCGAATCGCCGCGCAGTCTCGGCAAGTGGACCTGGCGACTGATCCCGGCTTTCCCGCGGCGCTCGTGGCCGCGACCGAGCTCTCGCCGTACGCCGAGAAGGTCTAGGAAGCCACTCATGCCCGTGGCGATGATGAACGCGGCAAGGCGAGTTGCCTCCGGGCAGCCGAAAGCCCCGGCCTTCGAGCCGGGGCTTTCATAATCCTTCCCTCTTTTACCCCTGAGTCCTCTGTTGGGCGTATGCGCTCTGCCTGGGAGACGCATTCTCGCGATGCCGGTCGCTGAGTGCCCTGCCGGTTTGCCGTCCGGATCCCCCGGAAGCGGCGACGTAAAAGGGAAGGGAAACCTTGTGGAACCAACATAGCTCATGGAATCGACTTCTGCAACATTTGTTACAAAGAACAGCGACCAGTTTTCTGCGGATATGTGTGAATTGGCCCGCGATAACGGGTAAACACGGCCGGCGCCGGACGGGGAGGGTGGTCTTGTCACCGGTCACCTGCCGTTGACCGACCCCGGCGCGCCGTCCACCTGACGTTGCGAAGGGGGAGACCCAACATGTAACGTACTATTAATCAGTGTCTCAACAGGGGCGCGAGCACCGAATGGGGATCGGGACGAGTGTTCGGCGACCTTGGGGATTCCCAGTCCAGCTACCGTGAAGACAAGGAGGCCGTCATGACTGACGAGTCCACGGGTTTTGATTCCGTAAGCAAGGAGGGCCGGCTGATCCAACCCCCGGAGTGGGTGAAGGAGAACGCCTGGGTCAGCTCAATGGAGCAGTACCAGGAGATGTATGACCGGTCTGTCGCTGACCCTGAGGGCTTCTGGTCGGACATGGCCACCGAGCTGGTCCATTGGGACAAGCCGTGGGACAAGGTCGTCGAGTGGGAGTTTGAGACTCCCAAGGTCGAGTGGTTCATTGGCGGCAAGACCAACGTCGCGTACAACTGCCTCGACCGTCATCTCACCGATGGCCGACGCAACAAGGCCGCGATCATCTGGGAATCTGACGAGGGCCGCAGCAAGGTCTACACATACCAGTCTCTGTACCACAAGGTCTGCCGCTTCTCTAACGTCCTGAAGAAGCACGGCATCAAGAAGGGCGACCGCGTCGCCATCTACATGCCGATGATTCCCGAACTCGCCATCGCGATGCTCGGCTGCGCACGTATCGGCGCGATCCACTCGATCGTGTTCGGCGGCTTCTCGCCCAACTCGTTGCGCGACCGCATCCAGGACAGCGGATGCAAGATGCTGATCACCGCCGACGAGGGCCTGCGCGGCGGCCGAGTCATTCCGCTCAAGGCCATGGCCGACGAGGCGCTGCTCGAGTGCCCGAGCGTTGAGACCTGCATCGTAATCTCGCGCACCCAGAACCAGATCGATATGGAGCCTGGTCGCGACTTCTGGTACCACGAGGAGATTCGCCCCGCCGACATCGGCCCTCACTGCAACAGCGA
>CAZIPT010000006.1:0-49780 GCA_964541375.1 uncultured Eubacteriales bacterium | reverse complement strand
AGATGCTGCCGGTGGTCGACAAGCCGGTCATCCAGTATGTGGTCGAGGAGGCCGTGTCGGCGGGTGCAAGCGAGATCCTGATGGTCACCGGCCGAGGAAAGCGCGCGCTCGAGGACCACTTCGATCACTCTGTCGAGCTTGAGGTGCTGCTCGAGGCCAGTGGCAAGCTGGAGGAACTCGAGCTCGTTCGCCAGATCTCTGGGCTCGCCGAGGTCTTCTACGTTCGCCAGAAGCAGCCTCGGGGCCTCGGCCACGCGGTATCTTGCGGCGCGCCGTTCACGGACGACGAGCCCTTCTACGTCATGCTCGGCGATGTGCTGGTGCCCGACTGCGGAATACTGCCTCGCCTCAAGGACGTCCACGACCGTACCGGTGCTAGCGTCATCGCGGTAATGCCCGTGCCTGACGAGCACGTGGATCGTTACGGCGTTATCGCTGGCGACGTTGGTGACGACGGCGTGTGGCGAGTCACCGGGCTCGTCGAGAAGCCGTGTGTGGGCGAAGCTCCGACCAACCTCGCGATCTTTGGACGCTATCTCCTCACGCCCGCCATCATGGAGATTCTGATGAGCACGCCTCCCGGCAAGGGCGATGAGATTCAGTTGACCGATGCGCTGGTCAGACTGCTTGCGCAAGAGGAGATCTTTGCCGTGGTCATCGAGCCCGACGAGGGCTACGACACCGGAAACGTGCTCTCCTGGCTCGAGGCGAACATCGCGCTCGCCCTGCAGAGTGAGGCATACGGTGCCGCGCTCCGAGAGAGACTGCTGACCATGTTCCACCCCGAGCGCGCGAATGGCGACGCCGACTAGGCTGCGGGCCAACAACACTTCCCACGACGATGTCGCCAGCGGGCGCCGCTGGTATGCTATGCGCTGCACCCGACCGCCAGACCAAGGAGCCTGCATGTCGTCACCTTCGCACCTGTATGCCACCATTCTCGCCGGCGGGAGCGGCCAGCGATTCTGGCCCCTGTCACGCGAGCTCAATCCCAAGCAGCTGCTTTCGATGTTTGGAACCGAGTCACTGATAGCGGCCGCGGTGCACCGCATTCTTCCCTTCGCAGATGGCGGGTCTTCGGTCGTAGTCGCGACCAACGAGCGGCTCTTTGACGAGCTGCGCAACCATCTCACGGCCCAGGACGACCCCGAGCTGCACTCCGTGCGCTACATCCAGGAGCCGCTGCCCAAGAACACTGCGCCCGCCATCGCTCTTGCCGCCGCCACCTTCCTCGCCGAGGACCCCGACGCCATCATGGTCGTACTCCCCAGCGATCACCTGCTCGAAGACGGGCAGGTGTGGGCCGACTGCATCAACGCGGCCGCGAGAGTCGCATCCGATGGCTACCTGGTCACCATCGGCATCGCGCCGACCCGGCCGGAGACAGGCTACGGCTACATCCGGGCCGCCGAGGCGTTGCCGCAGCTGGCCGTCGGCGATGCGCTCCCGCACGTCGTTGCCGAGTTCGTCGAGAAGCCCGACGCCGAGCGTGCCGAGCAGTTCGTCGCCAGCGGCGAGTACTACTGGAACGCCGGAATCTTCGTGATGAAGGCGTCGCAGGTGCTCGAGGAGCTCGACCGTGCCGGCGGTGCCGAGGCCAGGATCGCCGATGCCGCACGTTGGATCGCCTCGCAGCCCGCCGAGAATCGCAACGGTGCCGAGGCCCGTGAGATGTTTGCCGCTCTCGAGTCGCTCTCGATCGACACCGCGGTCATGGAGAGGAGCGACCGCGTCGCGGTGATTCCGGCGGCGCTGAAGTGGAGCGACGTCGGGTCGCTACTCGCTCTTGCCGACGTCTCGGAGGCCGACGGATCCGGCAACGTCCGCGTTGGGCGCGGGGTGGACATCGACTCGACCAACAACATCGTCTACTCCGGCGACCGCTTGGTGGCCACCATCGGCGTCGAAGACCTCATCATCGTAGACACCGCTGACGCCACTCTCGTACTCCCCAAAGCGCGCGCGCAGGACGTTCGGCAAGTGGTCGACGCGCTCAAGGCCGTTGGCGCTCCCGAGGTCACGCAGCCGAAGGTCAGCCTGCGCCCGTGGGGCGCTTGGACGAGCCTGCTGCACAACGCCAGCTATCAGATCAAGTTCATCGAGGTGAAGCCGGGAAGCAGGCTAAGCCTGCAGAAGCATCACCACCGCAGCGAACACTGGATCGTTGTGAGCGGCACCGCCATCGTCACGCGTGACGCCGAGAAGATCGAGGTCCACGCGAACGAGGGCATCTTCCTCCCCGTCGGCTGTGTCCATCGGCTCGAGAACGTCGGCAAGGTACCGCTGGAGCTCATCGAGGTCCAGGTAGGCGAGTACCTTGGCGAAGACGACATCGTGCGCATCGAGGACGATTGGGCCCGAGACAGCAAGTAGCCACCGCCGCCGTGAACAGACAAGCAGGGAGCGGTTCGTTGTCCCTTTTGAGTGACAGGCGCCCGAGCGCCAGGTGTGGTGCCGGACCTCTCAACGGGTCCGCCATGATTGTCCGGAGCAGGCGGTGAACAACGCCAAGGGCGCAATTGGGGACCTCTACGCTCGGCACGGCGAGAAGCTACGCTACCTGGTAGTGGGAGTGTGGAACACCGCGTTCGGCTACGTCGTGTTCCTCCTGGCGCTCAAGTTCTTCGGACCGCCACTGCAGGCGGTGTCCGATCAGCCCGGGCTGTTGGGTTGGTTGGGCCACTATTACTACCTGGTCATCCAATGGGCCGTCTGGGTGCTACTGGTGGTAAACAGCACCATCACGATGAAGTACTTCGCATTTCGCTCGAAGGGTCGCCTGTTCCATCAGATCGGCAGAGCGTACCTGGTCTATCTGCCTGCCCAAGGAATCTCGTCGCTGATACTGTGGTTCACGGTCAAGGTGCTCGGTCTTTCACCGGCGGTGGGCCAGCTGGTGACGATTGTGATCGCGACGGTATTCAGCTATCTGGGCCACAAGTACTTCACGTTCCGCACGCCTCTGGAGGTTGGCGAGGTCATTCCCGAGGATATGCTCGACCGCCCGTGACCATCCGGGTCTCTGGGTGAGAACATAGGTCGTCGACTGGCTGAAGGTTGGAGCCGCGTGAACAGGGAGCACTCACCTAGGGATTGGCAGGACGCCCGGGTCGAGTTGCTGTGGTACGTGGCGGCAGCTTCGTTCGCGTCAGTCGCTGCCGCTTGGGTGCTGAAGCTCTGGCGCGCTGACCTGAGGATTCCGTTCTTCTACTCGTGGGACGGCCTGTCTTCTCTGGCAGGAACCAAAGGCATGCTCGAAAACGGATGGTTCTTCGTCAACCACTCGCTCGGCGCACCCGGCTCTCAGGTCCTCTACGACTACCCTGGCTCCGAGTTCTTCAACTTGCTCGCACTCAAGGCGATCGGGATGCTCGCTCGCGACGCGGCCACCACCGTCAACATCTACTTCCTTCTGGGCTTTCCGCTCATCGCGGCTGCGGCTTTCTGGGCCAGCCGTGAATTGGGAGTCTCTCGTCCGGCGAGCTTCCTCGTGGCGGTGCTCTACGCGCTGCTTCCCTATCACTTCTTGCGCGGCGAGCAGCACCTCTTCTTGTCGATGTACGTCCTTGTGCCCTTCGGAGTCGTGTTGGCGCTCTGGGTGATGCGTTCTGACGACCGGATTCAGGTCATGCGCACAGCGCGGCAGAATCCGGTCTCGTGGCCGCGTCGTCTCTTCCCGCTTTTCCTGTGCGTGCTCATCGGCGCCTCCGGGGTCTACTACGCGCTGTTCACCGCGCTCCTCGTGGTCGTGGCAGGGATAGTCGCGTGCGTTCGATCACGGAAGTTGGTGGCGGTTCTTCCGGCGGTGGTGCTGATCGGCGTCATAGCGCTCACCGTTCTCGTGAACGTCGCTCCCACTGCGGTCTACAAGCTCAGGCACGGCCCAAACCAGTCGGCCGTCAAGCGAAATCCTTCGGAGGCACAGGCCTACGGATTGAGGATCGATGGCCTCCTTATGCCGGCCAAAGGCCACAGGATTCCGGCGCTGAGGGATGCTCAGAAGGCCTACTTCGCTTGGCTGGGCGGAGCGCTCGACGCGCCGGCCCAGGAGAACGCCACCGAGGCCCTGGGCTTCCTGGGGGCGATCGGGTTCTTGGTGCTGTTGGCCACGCTGCTGCTTCGAGCGGAGTTGGTCCCTCCGGGCTCGCGAGGGCCTCGCGCGCTCTTGGGTGATTCGTCGGTGTTGCTTGGCGCCATAGTGATCGTGGCGACGGTCAGTGGGTTGGGCGCGATCTTCTCCTTCGCCGTGCCGCTCATTCGGGCATACAACCGCATCAGCGTGTTCGTTGCCCTCCTGGCGTTTATGGCCGTTGCCGCGCTCTTCGATCGAATGTGGGCGCCCGATCGTCGAGCGACGTTGCGGACCGTGATCGTCGTGGGGGTCGTGGTGCTTGCGATTCTGGACCAGACCACGCCCGCTTTTGTCCCGGGCTACGCGACGATCGGCCGAGAATACCGGGCGGACGCCGCGTTTGTCTCGGAAGTCGAAAGGACACTGCCCCCCAAGTCGATGGTCTTTCAGCTGCCCTTCGTCGCGTTTCCCGAGAGTCCGTTTGTGAACAAGATGGTGGACTACGATCATCTCCGGCCCTATCTTCACTCCCGGTCGATCCGCTGGAGCTACGGTGCGGTGAAGGGCCGGGAAGCCGACGCGTGGAACCGTGCCGTCGCCGGGCGCAAAGTCCCGCTGATGATCAGCCAACTGCGGGCTGCAGGATTCCGCGGTATCTGGGTGGACCGGTTCGGATACGTCGACCAAGGGGCGGAGCTTGAAGGGCAGATTGCCGCAGTACTCAAGTCCCGTGGTCTCGAGAGCCAGTCAAAACGCTACGTCTTCTTCACGCTGCAGTAGGCGTCCGACGTGCGCCGACGCGCCGGCAACGGATGGTATCCTGAGCGCGGCACACGAGGATGAGCGCTGGGGCGCGGGCGGGCGCATGGTTGGCGCGACTCAAGCACGCACCCAGAGAGGGTTTGCAGTGAGCAGATTGAGACGTCTGGCGGTCAGCGTGCCCGGGCTGAAGCCTGCCTATCAGTGGCTTCGGGGACTTGGCGGCCTGGGTACATGGGCAGTTCAGCTGGCCGAGATGTCCAGACAGCTCGAGGGATTCGGTCGCCAGGTCGATCTTCTCGACCGCGACTTTCGGCGGAGACTCGAGGCCGACATCCCCGTCGCGCCATCACTCACGCTTACCGTCGACCGCATCGCTCAGGCGTCGGTTCCTGATGAGGGTATCGATTCGGAAGCCGTCTATCTTGCATTTGAAGACCGATTCTACGACACCGGCATCGTCGCCGAGAAGCAGACGATCTACGTTCCCTACCTCGTGTCGATGCTCGAGACTCATGGAGCGGGCCGCATCGTGGACCTGGGGTGTGGGCGAGGCGAATTCCTGAAGATCCTGCGAGATGCAGGAATCGCGGCGAGCGGAGTCGAGATCAATCGGCTTGAGGTCCAGACCCTGCTCGGCGAGGGATACGACGTCGAACTCAACGACATCAACACGTATCTGACAGCGTGTGACGATGGGTCACTCGCGGCCATCGTCGCCCTTCAGATCATTGAGCACTTCGATGTCGCCTATCTGAGGCAGTTCCTGGAGCTGGCGGCTCGTAAGCTGCGTCGCGTGGGCGCGACACTGATCATCGAGACTCAGAATTCCCGGTGCCTGTCGGTCCCCGGTGGGTTCCACGATGACCTGACGCACGTCAGGCTGTACCCGGCCGACACGATCAGGTTCTACCTCTCCCAACTGGGGTTTAACTCGTTTGATGTCGTGTACACCTCTCCTTGCGGGCTCGAGTACCGCATCCCCGGGGTGCCCGAGTGCAACTACCTGGACTACGGGCTTGTCGCCCAGAGATAGCAGGATGGGACAGATGGAACGCAGCGAGGCAGCACTCGGCGTGGTCGTCTACGGGCTCTTCGACATCCAATGTGGTCTACGAGTCGCCGCCGAGAACACCGTGAGGGTGCTTGAAGCGCGCGGACAGACAGTGCAGTTGGAGTCGATCCAGCGTGACGGCTCGCTTGTGACCCACGGATCCGCCGAGTCTGCGGCGATCAACCTCTTTCACGCGAACCCGGACTGGCTGCTGCGGATGCTGCCCTGTGTCGACACCAAGACGCTCGCAGCCGCTGAGCGGCTCAATGCGTGCGTGCCCTTCTGGGAGCTCACGGAGCTGCCCACGACCTGGTTGCCCCTCCTGTCCAGCATGGACGTGCTCCTCGCCCCCACCGAGTTCATCGCAGACGCGATCCGAGTCTCGATACCGACCGCGCACGTCGTCTGCTTGCCGCAGGCGGTGTTTCTTCCTGATGGCATCGCACCCGACCGGGAGCGGTTCGGGATTCCGCACGGCGCTTTCGCGGTCGCGATGAGCTTTGCCGGCGCTTCCGGCGTCGATAGGAAGAATCCGTGGGCCGCGGTTCAGGCGTTTCTCGGCGCGTTCCCGACCGACCCTCAGGTGCGACTGGTCGTGCGGCTCAACGAGCAGGCCGGAGCTGAGCCCGGGGACATGTTGTCGTCGCTGCGCGAAGCGGCCCGAGACGACCCCAGGGTCCTACTGATCACCGGCGATCTCGACTATCGTGAAACGCTCACGATGTATGCCAGCTGTGACGTCTACGTCTCTCTGCACCGTTCCGAGGGACTTGGTCTCGGCCCGATGGAAGCGATGTCGCTCGGCCTTCCGGTGGTCGCAACCGGGTGGTCGGGCAACATGGACTTCATGACTGCAGACAACTCGTTTCCGGTCGACTACCGCCTCGTGCCCGTGGATGTTGCGGCCTCGAGTCCCTACGCGGCAGGGGTTGTGAGCGGCGTTGCGCAGTGGGCCGAGCCTGACGTCGAGCATGCAAGCCGGATTCTGACCGAGCTCCGCAACGACGTGTCACTGCGCGCGGAGGTTGGCCGCCGAGCCGCGGCGGCGATGGAGCAGCGACGCGCGTCTGTTCTCGGCGGCGGTTTCATCGCCGAGCTTGCCGATGCGTACGCCGGTCTGCGTGAGACTCGACGCGCAAATCGGAAGACGGATTCGAGCCTGGATGCAATCCATCGGGTCCTTCGACGCTCGGCGAGAGTCGAGGCGTTCCGCGCACGCGCTGCGAGTGTGTTTAGATTGCGCTGACGGGTGTCGCCGGCCGGGGATAGTCGGCCGGCTCCACCCGTACCGGGCGATGGGTTCGCCCGCGTTGACTTCAAGGAGAGGCATTTACGATGGATAGTCGCAAGAGTTGCTTGAATCCCACTGACCTGGACGTGTTGGTGGCCCGGATTCGGGCGCATGCAGCGACCACCGAATCTGCTGCGGCGGGCGAGGATGGGACGGGCGTGCCGTTCAGCTGTCGCTTCAAGGGCATCGATACGGTCCTTCGCCAGGACATCGACGTCGCCCTGTCTTTTCAGACGCCGTTCGGCACACCCGCCGCCGGGAGAATGCGCCGACTCAAGGCTTTCGGCAAAGACATGCTGAGGCGCATATGGAGTTGGCAGTCGACCTTCAACGCCTCGATTGCGTCTGCAACCGTCGGCCTGAGCGACAAGTCAACGGCACTCGTCGTTGAGATCGAAAGCCTTGAGCAGCGTTTGCGTGAACTCGAGATGAGGCTCGATCGGGCCGAGCGAGGTGCCCGCTCAGACTCGGGTTCTGCCGACCGATGATCCCGGAAGGCTCCACTGCACCGCGTCGAGTAGCGGTCGGCTTCTTGGGACGAAACGTTTCCGAGACCGCGCTTGGCGGTGACGGGCTGACGCCGTCCGGCGAGTCGATGGTGGCAGAACTCATCGCGGATACAGAGTCGATCGCCGAGGGCCTGAGGCGGATCAAGCCTGACTGCCTCATGTTGGTCTACCGCGGATTCGATTCCCGGCTTGCGATCCCCGTCGACATTGGCGTGCCCACCTATCTCGTCTTCGATGCTGACGGGTTGACCGGATACTCGCGCCCGGGAACTGAGCAGCGCCTCCTGGCAGAGAGGGGGCTCGCCCTCCTGAGGTCCCTGGCGCCATCAGTGTCGCTCGCCATAGCGCCGAGCCAGCAGGCGGCCTCATACCTCAGGGCGACCTGCGGCTTTGGCTGCGTGACGGTTGCCGGAGAAGCCACGACCATCCAATGGGCAGCCGAGTCCGACCCGGCTGTGCCGTCCGACCGAGGGAACGGTACTGCAGAGCTCGGGGTTCGAGTCGAAGGCCCCTTCGACAGCACCTACAGTCTCGCGGTGGTGAATGCGGGGCTTGCACTCGGGCTTGCCGATCTCGAAGCGGTCACCTGCACCGCGGATGTCGCCCCGACGGATCAGGTTGCGCCTTCGGCAATCGCGATGCTGAGGAATCCGACGATCGCCAAGCTATGGACCGATAGCCGCCATGCGGGTCGCCCGGACGCGGTGATTCGCAACTGCTATCCTCCGCTGCCTGAGGGGATCGATGCGTCGGGCAGGTTCCTCTACTTCTTCTGGGAGGACTCGCTGATCTCGCCTGAGTGGGCTCAGCGCTTCAACGACAATCTGACCGGCGTCCTCGCACCGACCCGGCACGTAGAGACCGTGCTGCGCGATTCCGGCGTCGAGGTACCGGTAGGGATCGTGCCGTGCGGAATCCACCAGGATGCCCTCTCCGGATTCGGCCTCGCCACGTCGCTGCCGACTTCCGCCGGGTTCCGGTTCCTCCACATCAGTTCGGGCTTCCCACGCAAAGGGGTGGACGTGCTTCTTGACGCCTACTTCGCCGAGTTCTCCGCCACCGATGACGTGTGTCTGGTCTTGAAGACCTTCGAGAACATCCACAACACCACGGCCGAGCACCTCGCGATGCTTCGCCGAGAGCATCCGGCGGGTCCCGAAGTCGTCAGCATCGAACGGGAGCTGCCTGACTACCAGTACCTCGGGTTGTATCGCGCTTGTGACTGCTTCGTTTCGGCTACCAGGTGCGAGGGTTTCGGCCTGCCGATGGCGGAGGCCATGGCGTTCGGGATTCCTGTTATCGTCACAGACTACAGCGGGCACCTGGACTTCTGTGACGACCAGACGGCCTACATGATCGAGTCCACGCTTGTCGATAGCGCCAGCCATTTCAAGGTGCCAGGCGCGAAGTGGGCTGAGCCGTCCGTGGCGTCACTCCGAAGTCACATGCGTTACGTCTTCGAGAACCGCGCCGGATCCGAGGTCGAGGCGCGAGTAGCGCGTGCGCGTGCCCGAGCGAAGCTGCTGACATGGGCCAACTCGGCTCAGGCCGCTGCCGATTTCGTGCGATCCACGATGGAGTCATGATGCGTATAGCGATGGTCACGTCCTGGGGAACGGCGTGCGGAATTGCCGAGTATTCTCGCTACCTGATGGATGCTACGAGTGAGGACAGCGGGATCGAGTACCACGTTCTCGCTCCCGAGGAGCCCGTCTTCGACGCCGAATCGCGCTATCCGGTCAGCAGGTGTTGGCGAATCCGTTCGACCGATGTCTCGGCGTTGTCCGAGGCGCTGGTCTCAATACGGCCCGACCTCGTCCACATCCAGTTCCAATGGGCCTACTACTCGTCGGACAGCCTGCGCAGCTTGATCGCCGCGGTCAGATCTGCGGGACTGCCGGTTCTGGTGACGTTTCACACCATTGCCGACCTCCCGAATGACGCCGACTCGCTCTCGCGGGCGCGCGACGCACTCGCGGGTGCCGATCTCTTGCTCGTGCACACACCCAACGATGTGCCTGCCCTGCAGTCGATGGGGCTCGAATCGAACGTGCGCCTGACCGTCATCGGCAACTTCGTTGCGGCGGATGAGGATATCGATGCGGTGCGGGCATCATTGGAGCTCACGGCCTTCAATCCCATCATTGCGAGCTTCGGATTCCTACAGCCGCACAAGGGGATCCTCCAAGCCGTGGAGTCCATCGCTCTGCTTCGCGAGACCCACCCGGACGTGCTGTATCTGGCGGTGTGTGCGACCCAGCAGAACTCGGAATCGCAGTGGTACCGGCAGGAGTGCATCGAGCGCGCCCGCGAGCTCGGTATCGCCGACCGTGCGCTGATCTTGGGGAAGTTTCTCAGCAACGCTGAGGTTCTCGCCGCGCTTCACGCTTCCGACCTTGTCGTCCTGCCCTATCACCCGACCAGCGAATCGTCGAGCAGCGCGATGACCTTCGCCCTATCCTCTCGGCGACCGGTCATCACAACGGCCCAGCCGATATTCAGCAACATCGCCGACGTCGTGCGCCAGATCGCATCTCCAGAACCGCAGCTCATCGCCGACGCCGTCGAGGAACTCCTTGCCGACAGGGCGGAGCGCGACCGGCTGGTTGCCGCTGCCTCCGAGTACATCGATTCGACGAGCTGGCCCGTCGTGGCGGCTCGATACGTCGAGGACGTTCGCCAGGTGATGGCTGCTCGCGGATCCCAGGGCGGCTAGGAGACTGAAGTCGGCTACGCGCCCAGTGCCGACCGCTTGCGTGCCACGACGATGGTGCCCTGCGGGAAATGGGTGATCTGACCGTTCCAGCCCGACCGCTCAAGCGCGCTCAGGAAGTAGTCGTCGGTGAAGCCGAGTTCGAGCCAGCCGAACTTTCGAATCGACCAGACCGACATGCCGTCGAGGCGGATGCCCCAGGGGTAGGTGCCCCACGGATGAGAAGTCGGCGTGATCGGCTCCATCCCAAAGACGACGATGCCGTCGTCCTTCACCAGCGAGTGGAGTCGATCGAGCATCGCTCTGTGGTCGGCGCAGTGGTGGAAGCACTCGAAGAACACCACCGCGTCGTATCTCTTCTGGGTCTCGAACGTGAGCATCGTCTCGCACGAGAGTTCGACGTCGAGCCCCAGTTGCTCGCTGCGGCGTGAGATGAGCTCGACGAACTGCGGGCACACGTCCACGGCGGTCACGTTGTGGCCCATCTGAGCCAGGTGGAGGGTGAGGTTCCCCCAGCCGGGGCCGAACTCGAGCACGTCTGACTCGGGTGGCAGGTCCGCATTCTGGATGACCAGGCCCTGCATGATGAGCTGGTCTCCGACGGTGTGGCAACTCATGCTGGAGTAGGGGAACGGGCGCCGTGTCAGAGCCTCCATGTCGAACTCGGTGAGTTCGTTGGCCGAGGCGAGATAGTCAGGGCGGCCGGAGATGTGCCGGTAGATGTCCCACTGCGCGGCGGCGTACTCGGGTGAGAACGGGTCTTCTGGCAGGTCGGTGTTCAGCTCGTAGCGGAAACTGGCGAGCACCTCACGGAGGGCGTCGTCAGACACGGCCTGCGCCGCGTCCGTTCGTTCAAGCCACTCGTCCAACTGGGCGGTCGTCGAGACGACGGTCGTCGAGTCGTCCGGATCCGATGTCTCGCGGAGCCTTGAGAGGGAATGCGCGATGGACCGCGAGACCACGGGAGGGAGCAGTTCCAGCGCGATGTGCCGAGCTCTCGCTCGCATTGAAACTCCCTCTTCCAGAGCCGCCAGGGTGTGGTGCTCGTATCCTACATCGTCGGCCGCGTCCCGGGGGCCACATGTCGGCCGTCGGCCGGCTTCGGATCGGGCGTCTCAAGATAGCAGCTTGCTCCGAGCACGCGCTGAGGATGTGTGTCGCCGCGGGAATGAAATGCTACAGTTCCTGCAACCCTTCCAGAACACCACCTGACTGTCATAGGAGTCGAGAATGACCATGCGCGCGCTCATCACCGGTATCACCGGCCAGGACGGCTCGTACCTCGCCGAGCTGCTGCTCGACAAAGGCTACGAGGTCTTCGGCCTCGTCCGCCGGGCTGCCACGCCTTCAACCGAGCGGATCGAACACATTCTCGACCGCGTCACGCTCCTTGTCGGCGAGATGACCGACCAGACCTCGCTCATTGATGCGATGGAAGCTTCGCAGGCCGACGAGGTCTACAACCTCGCCGCTCAGAGCTTTGTCGGAGACTCGTGGACGGTGCCGATCTCCACAGGTGATGTCGACGGGCTAGGCGTCACGCGCATGCTCGAGGCCATCCGCCGAGTCAAACCCGAAGCGCGCTTCTACCAGGCGGCTACCTCCGAGATGTACGGCAAGGTCCACGAGGTCCCGCAGTCCGAGACCACGCCGTTCCACCCGCGCTCGCCCTACGGCGTCGGCAAGGTGTACGGCTACTTCATCACGCTGAACTACCGCGAGTCCTATGGGATGCACGCGTCCAACGGGATTCTCTTCAACCACGAGTCGCCGCGGCGCGGTCTTGAGTTCGTGACCCGCAAGATCACCAACCAGGTCGCGAAGATCAAGCTTGGTGATGCCCTTGAGCTGCGCCTCGGCAATCTCGACTCCAAGCGCGACTGGGGATTCGCCGGCGACTACGTCGAGATGATGTGGCGGATGCTTCAGCAGGACACGCCCGACGACTACGTAGCGGCGACCGGCGAGACGCACACGGTTCGCGAGTTCTGCGAGATCGCGTTTTCGCACGTCGGCCTCGACTACAACGACCACGTGGTAGTCGATCCGCGGTTCGTTCGCCCGGCTGAGGTCGAGTTGCTTCTCGGCGATCCGAGCAAGGCCAAGCGCGTGCTGGGATGGGAGCCCAAGGTGAGCTTCCAGGGACTCGTCGAGATGATGGTCGACGCCGACATGGAGCGTCTGTCCCGCTAGGGGACGGACCCAAGGGGACGCTAACGTGACCAAGCGCGCGCTCATCACCGGGGTTGCCGGTCAGGACGGTACCTACCTCACCGATCTGCTCGTGTCCGAGGGCTACCGGGTGTTCGGGGTGCTCGGACCCGCGCCGGGAGCCTTTGTCGATCGCATAGAGAGCTGGGACGGTGCTTTTGTCGGCATTGAGGCCGACATGACCGACACGGAGAGCCTGCGCACCGCGGTCGCCGAGACACGCCCCGACGAGGTCTACAACTTCGCCGGCATCTCGTCGGTGGGGCAGTCGTGGGGTCTGGCCGAGCTTGTCGCCGACGTCAACGGCGTCGGCGTCGTGCGGCTGCTTGAGGCGATTCGTGACCTCGCTCCCGAGGCGCGCTTCTGCCAGGCGTCGTCAGCGGAGATCTTCGGGCGACCCTCGCAGGTGCCGCAAGACGAGTCCACGCCTATCTGCCCGGTGTCGCCCTACGGCGACTCCAAGGCCTACGGCCATTTCGTCACCGCGACCTACCGGGACGCCCACGGCGTCCACGCGAACAACGCGATCCTCTACAACCATGAATCGCCACTCCGGCCCGTCTCGTTCGTCACCGCCAAGATCGCGGACGGTGCGGCGCGCATCAAGCTTGGGCTCGCCGACGACTTGCAGATCGGCAACCTCGACGTCCGCCGTGACTGGGGATTCGCGGGCGACTACGTTCGCGCGATGTGGCTCATGCTCCAGGCGGAGGAGCCTAGTGACTACGTTATCGCCACCGGTGTCGGTCACTCGGTGCGTGACGTCTGCGACTTCGCTTTCACGCGCGTTGGACTGAACTACCAAGACCACGTGCGCGTGAACCCCGAGTTCTTCCGCCCGGCCGAGCCGGAGGTGCTGGTGGGCAATTCCGCCAAGGCTCGCGAGCGGCTGGACTGGGAGCCTCTGGTCGGCTTCGACGAGGTTGTCGGCATGATGGTCGACTCACACTTGGAGCGCCTCGGCGGAAGCGATAGCTGATGCCGCGAGAGTCCTTGAACTACGAGCTCTACGGCCACTTCGACATGCCCTGCGGCCTCAAGGTCAGCGCCGAGAACAGCGCACGTCACCTCGCCGAGCATGGGGAGCGGGTCCGGCAGCATAGCGTGATGCGCTCGGTGATCAGCTCCGGGCCGGCCCTGCCGCCGGGACGCACCGTGAACCTCTTCCACATCAACCCGTACGAGTTCCGAGCTCTGCTCGCGTTCCCGCACGAGAACCCTCGCTTCGAGGAGCGCCTCAACGTCTGCGTGCCGTTCTGGGAACTGCCGCATGTTCCCGACTTCTGGCTGCCGGTTCTGGGCAACATGGATCTCGTCTTGGCGCCTACCCGGTTCGTCGCCGACGCGATAAGCGCCGCGCTGCCCGAGCTGCCGTTGAAGTTCATCCCGCAGGGGGTGGACATCCCCCGCGACATCAAGCCGGATCGAGCGCGCTTTGGGCTCCCCGTCGATGCGCTCGTCTACGGCACGAGCTTCGCCGCCGAGGCGGTCATCGAGCGCAAGAATCCCTGGGCTGCGATCACCGCGTTTCGCTCGGCGTTCCCGTCCGATCCCGATGTGCGCCTGGTTGTGCGCGCGAGCCCGGGCGATGTCGCGGACCCGCGGCCGCTTTGGGACCGCCTTCGTGCGCACGCCGAGCACGATCCTCGCATCATCATCCCGGAGGAGAAGCTCGCGTACCGCGACGTCCTGTCGCTCTACGCCAGCTTCGACGTCTACCTGTCGCTGCATCGTGCCGAGGGGCTGGGGCTGGGAATGATGGAGTCCATGTCGCTGGGCGTTCCCGTGATCGCGACGGGTTGGTCGGGCAACGTCGACTTCATGACCCCGGAGAATTCCCTCTTGGTCGACTACAGGCTCGAGCCGATTGACGTGCCTGCATCCAGTCCCTACGGCCGACAGGTCATGTCGACCGTCGAGTCCTGGGCCGAAGCCGACATCGAGGACGCCGCCCAGAAGATGCGTCTGCTGCGCGACGACCCGGCGTTGCGCATGCGGCTGGGCGAGCGGGCTCGGCAGGACATGGTGAGTTGGCAGGCGGACGTCGAGCGCGCCGGGTTCATCGACGAGATTCGCGCGTTCTACGATTCACATCCGATCGACGGCGAGGGCCACCGCGCCAAAGCCGCGGCGCTCAGAGGTATCGAGCGCTACGAGCGGTTGCGCTACCCGTACTACGAGTCGCGCCGTCTCGTGGGGACGACGCTGCGAAAGCTGGGCCTGAGATGACCGGGCCATCCGATCCTGTCTTGCGGGAGTCGATCGAACGCCGGATGCTCGACCGCTACGTGAACACTGCGAGCGATGAAGACCGCTCCGCTTTTCTCGGCACCAAGGGGAGCGTTGACTGGCAGTCGTCGGCCGCCAGCAGGGTGCTTGGCCTCTGGCCCAGGGTGAAGGCGATCCCCGTGCTGGGCCCGGCGGTACACCGCGTGTTCAGATGGCTCCGAAAGTCGGGTGGCTGACATGCGAGTGGCCTGGTTCACGCCGCTTTCCGAGCAGACCGGCATCGCGAAGTACTCGCTTTCGGCGGCGCTGGCGGTCTCGCGCCTCGCCGAGGTCGACATATGGACGACGCCGCGGCCCGACGATCACCCGACGAGCCTGACCGTGCGCGACCTGCGCGACCCGGCCGAGCGCGCCCGGCTCGGCGACTACGACCACCTGATCTACAACTTTGGCAACTACCCTGAGATGCACGCCGACATCTTCGAGGTCTACTCGGAGCACCCCGGTGTGGTGATTCAGCACGACAAGACGATGGCCCACTTCATGCGGGTCTACTACACCGTCATGCACTCCGAAGCGCGTCGCTATCGCGACCTGCTCGCCTACTACTGCGGTGCGGATGTCGCTGCGAGGGCTTCTCGGCAGATACTCGGGCTCGAAGGTGGGGGAGAGGCCGCGTTGATCGAGCCGTGCCTCTGGAACGCGACGGGCGTGGTCGTCCACTCTGAGGACGCGCTCCCGCTCGTGGACCGCTATCCGGGGCTGGTGCCGGTAACGAGCATCGAGCATCCGTTCTACCTGCCGGTCGAGCTCTCGGCCGACGATACGGACCGCGCCTCCCTCGGCATTGCCGACGATGCGGTGCTGATCGTCTCGCACGGTCGCATGGGCGAGTCCAAGCGGCTCGAGCAAACGCTCGTCGCGATCTCGCTTCTGCCACAAGACCTTCGTGAGCGCGTGCAGTTCGTCTTCGCAAGCGGTGGCCATCACGCGCAGGTCGAGCAGCTGCTCTCCCGAGTGCGAGCCCTGGGTCTGAGCGACCACTTTCGCATCACCGGCTTCTTGCCGGAGCGGGGGCTCCACGCATGGCTGGCCGCCGCCGACATCTTCGTGAACCTTCGCTACCCGTCAACCGAGTCGGCAAGCGGCTCCCTCATCGAGCAACTCGCGTATCCCACGCCCATCGTGGTCTCGGACATCGGCTTTTACGCGAGCTTCCCTGCCGACACGCTCGTTCGCACGCCACCGGCCGACGAAGGTGATGCGATTTCCAGCGCGCTTGCGTCGCTGGTCGGCGATGAGGAACTGCGGCGCGCTACGGGGGCCCGGACTCGCGCGTACGCCCAGACGCGATTCGACTCTGCGCGATACGGTCGGAGCCTTGTCGAGTTTCTGGAGTGCGTCGAGTCGAGCCGAAGGCTGTCGCAGGCGGTCGGACGGCTGGGAGAAGGTCTTCTGGGCGTTACGCCGGAGCAGGTGCGCCCGGAGGTGGCGCGCATCATCGAACAGCGGCGTGAATGGTAACCTAGGCTTGTCCGCTTTCGATGTACGCCGTGGGGGAGATTGAGTGCGCGTTCTGCTCGACTGTCGCATGGCGACCTGGACCGGCGTCGGCCGCTACACCGTCGGTCTGGCTCGAGCCCTCGCCCGCGTCGACGGTGTCGAACTCGTGCAGGTCGTCCACGCCGGCGAAGAGCCGCCTGTTATCGCTACCTGGGGTGCCGAGCGCCCCGACGGGCTCCTCCCGCTCCCCGAGCCGATCTGGGCGCACAAGCACCCGTTCTCGATCGGCGGCGGCCGGGAGCTGGCGCGCATCGTGGGTGGCGCATCGCCCGACATCACCCACTGCGCACACTTTCCCACACCGTTGCCGGCGCCCCATCCCCTTGTCGTCACGATGCACGACCTGGCGCCTCTGCTCGTTCCGGGGGTCATGCCTTCTGCGCTCAAGCGCAGGGTGTACCGCTGGTGGAACCAGCGGGCGGTGCGGTTCGCCGACCACATCATCACAGACGCCACATTCACCGTCGGCGAGATCGAAGGCGTCTTTCCCGCGGCGGCCGGGCGGATCACCGCGATCTCGCTGGGCGTTGACGACTTCGCTTCAGCTCACGCAGACACGCCCAGCGCGCCCCATGCCGCCTCGGACGGCGGACCGTATGTGCTCTCCATGGGCTCGACGCGCGACCACAAGGACCTGCCGACGCTACTCTCGGCCTTCGCATTGATCGCCCCTGACCGGCCCGAGCTGCGACTGCTGCTGGTAGGCGCCGATGAGCCCGGCTACCTCGACCGCGAGCTTGCCCACGTCGCCCCCGGCGTGCGCGATCGAGCCGCATTCACGGGCCGGGTGAGCGATGCCGACCTGCGCGGCCTGATGGCGGGCGCCTCGGCGTTTGTCTTCCCGTCGCTGTACGAGGGCTTCGGGCTCCCGCCCATCGAGGCGATGGCGCTGGGGACACCGGCGCTCGTGGCCGATGCAGCGTCCCTGCCCGAGGCCGTGGGGGACGGTGCACTGATCTTCGCAGCCGGAGATGTGGACGCGCTCTCGCATCAGCTTGAGGAGCTGCTCGCCGATGCTGGGCTCCATCAGCGCACAAGCGCCGCCGGACTGGCTCGCGCCGGCGAGCTCACGTGGGAGCGAACCGCCGAGGCGACATTGGACGTCTACCGGCTGGTGCTGGGCCGGAGCTGACTATCCGTCGCGCGGCCCGAGTGGATCGCGCAGCAGCGCACTCCACGCTCGGGTATCCTAGATGGACTGCATTTCCAGCCCCACGTGAGGACGCTTCGCTTTGCTCAAGAGGATCACCGATTTCCTGAATGACGCTCTGAAGATCAATGCGATTCGGCGAATGATGTCGGTCGTCAGCGTCAAGAAGCGCGAGATCTTCGGACTCGTGTCCTTCGCGGTGGCCTTCGCGGTCTTCGAGGGGATCGGCCTGTCCCTGCTCCTCCCGATCCTGCAGTACGCCGAAGGCGCCGCCGAGTCTCCCACCGGCGGCAAGACAGCCATCCTCTACAGCTCGGGTCCGTTCTGGAAGGCGCTTGCATCACTGCTGGCGGCTCTGAACCTCAAGCCGACCCTGCCGGTATTGTTGATGCTGGCGTTCATCCCGATCCTGCTTCGTCAGGTCGTCTACTACTACAACACGTGGTACTCGGCGGTCGTCTCCGGGCGGATCGGCATGCGGCTGCGCATGCAGACGCTCGACACGGTCTTCGCTGCGGACCCGGAGTTCTTCACCCGCCACACCGTAGGGCACATGGTCAGCGTGGTTATCGGTCAGACGTCGGCAGCGGGCGCGGCGATACTGGCGGTCATCAAGCAGATATCGGTTGCGTTGCTCATCGCCGTCTATATCGCGATCCTCTTCGCCCTGTCGGTTCCAATGACTGTGACCGCTGTTCTCTTTGCAGGCCTCGTGTCATTGGTCGTGAAGTCGAGCCTCACCAAGACACGTGATTTCGGCCTGGTGTCGGCCCGCGTCAACCAGGACATGATGGGCAAGATCGTCGAGCGCTTTGGGATGATGACGCTCATCAAGATTCGCGATCAGAAGACGCCGGAATCGCAGCGGATCGAGGCCTACTCGGAGAAGATGCGCGACATCAGCGTGAAGCAGGCGCGGCTGGGTGCGAACATCGAGGTGACCGCAGATCCGGTGCTCATGCTCTCAGTGTTCGTGACGCTCTACATCGGCATCGCCCTGCTCGGCATGACGCTGGCCCAGCTGGGGCTCCTGCTCTTCGTACTCAATCGGCTCAATGCCAAGGTCAAGGAGTTCAACCACGGGCGCAATGCGATCTCGCAGAACCTGCCGGGGCTCTACCTCGTTCAGGAGATCACCGCCGACGCGTCAAGTTCGAACACCATACACTCGGGGGAAGTCGTCTTTGACGGTCTGAAGAACCAGATCACGCTCGAGGACGTCGAGTTCGAGTTCCCAGACCACATCATGCCGGACGGCACAGTCGTGTCCCGGGGCAAGTCGGTTCTGCAGGGGGTCTCGGCGACTATTCCTGCCGGCTCGTTCACCGCCATCGTGGGGCATTCGGGTGCCGGCAAGTCGACGCTCGTCGAACTGCTGCCGCGGCTCAGGGACGCGAACGCGGGTTCCATCTCGTTTGATGGAATCAGCGTAAAGGACTATGAGCTGGGTTCGCTACGCAAGGGGATCGGCTACCTCACTCAGAGCGCGATGCTCTTTAACGACACGGTACGTGAGAACCTGATCTACGGTCTGGACTTCGAGCCGACGGAGGCGCAGATCAAGGACGCGCTCGATCGGGCTTACGCCTCGTTCGTGTACGACCTGCCGCACGGGCTCGAGACCAGTCTCGGCGACCGGGGAGTCCGCTTCTCAGGGGGGGAACGTCAGCGTATCGGGCTCGCGCGCGTGCTTCTGGACGGAAGCTCGATCCTGATTCTCGATGAGCCGACCAGTGCGTTGGATTCGCAGTCCGAAGCGTTCATTCAGGAGGCGCTCGCCAGGCTCAGCGGCGAGAAGACGATCATTGTGATCGCGCACCGGTTGGCCACGGTGATCAAGGCCGACCAGCTACTGGTCGTTGACGAAGGCCGAATCGTCGAGCGAGGGACGCACGATGAACTGGTGGCCAAGGAAGGCGCCTATCAGAAGCTCTTTGAGAGTCAGCTGATGGCATAGCCCGCGGGGCGGGCACGATATAGTCTCGGTAGGTGTCGAATCGGGACCGGCAGCACGGGGAGGCAGTGCGTTGAAGGCAGTCATACTTGCGGGTGGACTCGGGACCAGGCTTTCCGAGGAGACCGTGCTCAAACCGAAGCCCATGGTCGAGATCGGCGAACGGCCGATCCTTTGGCACATCATGAAGTTGTACAGCCACTACGGCATCGACGACTTCGTGATCTGCGCTGGCTACAAGGGCTACCAGATCAAGGAGTACTTCAACAACTACTGGCTCCACAGCTGCGACGTCACTTTCGACCTGCGTACGCGCGAGACGGAGGTCCATCAGGACACCAGCGAGCCGTGGCGAGTCACTGTGGTCGACACCGGTGCCGACACGTTGACCGGTGGCCGCATCCAGAAGATCCGTGAGTATGTCGACGGCGAGACGTTCCTTCTCACTTACGGAGACGGCGTGGCCGACGTCGACATCAGTGCCTCGATCGAGTCGCACCGCGAGCACGGCAAGCTCGCGACCGTCACAGCCGTGCAGCCTATCGGCCGCTTTGGCGCCATGGACCTGACTCACGAGCAGGCGGTGCTCTCGTTCCAGGAGAAACCCAAGGGCGATGGCGGCTGGGTCAACGGCGGATTCTTCGTGCTCGAGCCGGGCATCTTCGACTATCTGGGCAACGGCGAATCGATGTGGGAGCAGGCGCCGCTCGAAGGAATTGCGTCGGCGGGTCAGCTACAGGCCTACAAGCACGAGGGTTTCTGGCAGCCGATGGACACTCTGCGCGACAAGCAGCTGCTTGAAGACCTGTGGGGCTCCGGCAAGGCGCCCTGGAGGGTCTGGTGACCCAGCCCTCGGCCATGCGCGGCCTCTTCGGCGACGTCTACCGCGGTCGCCGCGTCTTCATGACCGGGCACACCGGGTTCAAAGGTGCGTGGCTCTCTCTCTGGCTCACCGAGATGGGTGCCGAGGTCACGGGCTTCGCACTCGAGCCGCCCACGGTGCCGTCCCTGTTCGAGCTCGCCAACATCGAGGACCGTCTTGCGGGCCATATCGTCGGCGATGTGCGCGATCGGGATGCACTCGCGCGCGCGATGAGCGACGCGAGTCCCGATATCGCGATCCACATGGCGGCGCAACCGCTGGTCCGGCTCTCCTACGAGCATGCCGCCGAGACCTTCGACACCAACGTCATGGGCGCGGTGAACTTCTTCGAGGCCGTCCGCGCGGCGGATTCGGTCCGCGTCGCGGTCAACGTGACCAGCGACAAGTGCTACGAGAACCGCGAGGCGGAGTACGCCTACCGAGAAGAAGATGCGATGGGTGGGTTTGATCCCTACAGCGCATCGAAGGGCTGCTCCGAGCTCGTGACCGCGGCGTATCGGCGCTCGTTCTTCGAGGCTCCAAGCGGCGCACGGGTCGCGAGCGCTCGCGCGGGCAACGTGATCGGCGGGGGAGACTGGGCTGCTGACCGCATCGTGCCCGACTGCATCCGCGCGCTGACCGCGGGCGAACCGATTCCGGTACGCAACCCGGACGCCGTTCGACCATGGCAGCACGTGCTCGAGCCACTCTCGGGATACCTGCTGCTCGCGCAGCGACTGTGGGAAGATGGCGGCCGGGCATTCGCCGAGGGCTGGAACTTCGGGCCGCTCGCTGCGGGCGGAGTGCCCGTTCGCGACCTGGTCGACGGGCTTGTCGGCGCGTGGGGCTCGGGATCGTGGGAGACGCCGCCGACCGCCGAGCAGCCGCATGAGGCGCATCTGCTGAGCCTGGACGTGCGCAAGGCCCAGACGCGTCTCGGGTGGCAGCCGCAGTGGGATGTGCCCGAGACCCTCGCGCGGACCGCGGCGTGGTACGGCGCGTGGCATGCGGACGCAGACTCCGCCGCAGCCAGCAGCATCGAAGATCTGCAAAGCTACATCACTACTGCCCGCGACACCGGATCCGTGTGGGCGCGACGGGAGGCACTGTGACCGGAAAGACCGACGACGCCGCCAGACTGCGCGCCGAGATTCTCGACAAAGTACGCGAGTACCACGATGTCGCCTTTGGCGGCGCTGAGGAATTCGCGCCCGGCACATCGCGCGTGTCCTACGGTGGCCGCGTGTTCGACGAGCACGAGCTGGTCAACTTGGTCGACTCATCGCTCGACTTCTGGCTGACCTACGGCCGATTCTCGCGAGAGTTCGAGGCGGGTCTGGCCGAGTACCTGGGCCTCAAGCACGCGCTCCTGGTGAACTCCGGCTCGAGCGCCAACCTGCTCGCCTTTGCCGCACTGACGAGCGAGAAGCTGGGCGGGCGCCGCATCCAGCGCGGCGACGAGGTCATCACTGTGGCGGCCGGTTTCCCGACCACGGTGGCCCCTATCATCCAGTTCGGCGCGGTACCGGTGTTCGTCGACGTGGTGCTCGGCACGTACAACATCGACGTCGATCAACTCGAGGCGGCGCTGTCGCCTCGCTCCAAGGCGGTGATGCTCGCGCACACGCTGGGCAATCCGTTCGATATCGATGCCGTGACGGCGTTTTGCGAGATGCACGACCTGTGGCTCATCGAGGACAACTGCGATGCGCTGGGCGGAGACTACCGCGGCCGCAAGACCGGCACCTTTGGGCACATCGGAACCTCGAGCTTCTACCCGCCGCACCACATGACGATGGGCGAGGGCGGCGCGGTCTACACCGATTCCGACGAGCTTGCCGGGATCCTACTCTCCATGCGCGACTGGGGTCGCGATTGCGACTGCCCGTCCGGCAAGGACAACACCTGCGGCAAGCGGTTCAGCCAGCAGTTCGGCACGCTGCCGTTCGGCTATGACCACAAGTATGTGTACTCCGAGTTCGGCTTCAACCTCAAGGTCTCGGACATGCAGGCGGCGATTGGCGTTGCGCAGCTCGAGAAGATGCCGGGGTTCGTTGCAGCCCGCCGAGCCAACTACGCCTACCTCCGAGAGGCGCTGCGGCCGCTTCAGGACGTGCTGATCATGCCGGAGGCGACGACAGGCTCAGACCCGTCGTGGTTCGGCTACCTGATGACCGTCCGCGAGGGCGCGCCCGTCACCCGCGATGCGCTGGTGTCTGCGCTCGAGGCCGCCAAGGTGCAGACCCGTATGCTGTTCGCGGGCAACATGGTGCGGCAGCCGGTCTTCGACTCGATGCGCGCGAGCGGCGAGGGCTACCGGGTTGTCGGCAAGCTTACCAACACCGATCGCATCATGAACGACGCGTTCTGGATCGGGGTCTATCCGGGCATGACGCAGGAGATGCTGGCGTGGATGGTCGAGGTCATCGTCACGGCGGTGCGCGACTGAGCGGAAGATCCGATTTGCTCCTACCACCCACCCACGCGAAATCCCCCCACAAGACGACTGGAGATTGCATGAGCGCCAACCTCACAAAGAGAGAGAAACTGGAGGCACTGCTCGCTGAGGATGTGGCGGACGCTGCTATGCGTGCATCCCGCGCCGCTGTCGAGGCATGCGGCGGGCGCTCACTCGTGCTCCACGGCTGCGGGCAGATGGGGCGCAGGCTGGCACGGGTTCTGGCCGAGAATGGGGTGCCGGCGCTGGCGTTCACCGACAATGACGAGGCCAAGTGGGGCACCGCTGTTGAGGGACTTGAGGTTCTGCCTCCCGCGAAGGCAATCGCGGGATACGGCGATAAGGCGGCGTTCGTCGTCTCGAAGTGGTCTCCGGGAGACGGTTACTTGGATGTGGAACGCCAGCTGAAGGCGCTGGGCGCTCAGCTCGTCGTCCCATTGCCGCTGTTCTTCTGGCGATACCCAGACGAAATGCTGCCCTACTATCACTGTGTACTCCCTCAGGATGTGCTCAAGCATCGCGAAGACATAGTCAGGGTGTTTGAACTGCTCGCCGATGAAGAGTCTCGAGAGCAGTACCTCGGTCAGGTTGCCTGGCGTCTCACTCTGGACTATTCGGCGCTAGCGCCCGCGGACGAAGTCAACCAGTACTTCGTGCCCGGCCTAGTTCGACTTTCTAACCACGAGGTCTTCGTGGACTGCGGCGCGTTCGATGGGGACACTGTCCGGTCGTTTCTGAGGGCCTGCAACGGCGAGTTCGAGGGCGTCTACGCGTTCGAGCCCGACACCGGGAGCTTTGCGGACATCCAGGCCTTCGTTGAGGATTTGGACCCCGTCACGCGAGGCAAGATCGTCTTGCGCAGTGAGGCAACTGGCAGCGAGGAGTGCACGCTTCGCTTCGAAGCAAGCGGTGGAACGAATGCGAAACTGTCCGATGATGGAGGTGTCGAGGTCAAGTGCGTGCGGTTGGATGACGTTGTCGAGCATGCCTCCTACATCAAGATGGATATCGAAGGCGCCGAGATCGATACGTTGCGGGGAGCTGAGCGCATACTGACGACCGATCATCCAGGGTTAGCGGTGAGCCTCTACCATCGCCCGCATGACTACCATGAGATCCCGCTGCTGATCAATCGGTTGGATCCGAGTGCCCGCCTGCATTGCCGGAGTCATGGAGTGGACGGCATCGATTTCGTCGTCTACGCCCTTCATGACTGAGGGGCGCTCCCAGATTGCCTGGGTCAGAATCGGCATCCACTCTGGCGGCAGCGAGGACCGCAGCCCAGAGCGCCTGTCATCGACAATAGGGGTGAATTGACGTGGAATTGGCTGGCAAGAGAGTCACCGTAACGGGCGCCGACGGCTTCATCGGTAGCCACCTTGTGCAGATGCTTGTAGCGCATGGCGCTCTGGTGCGCGCGTTCGTCTACTACAACTCTATCGGCTCCTGGGGCTGGCTGGACACGCTCCCACGTGAGTTCGCTAGTGAAGTTGAAGTCGTCATGGGCGACGTTCGCGACCCGGTCTTCGTGCGCAAGAGCCTCGAAGGAGCCGATGCGGTGCTTCACTTGGCGGCGCTTATCGGCATCCCATATTCCTACAATGCGCCCGACTCCTACGTCGACACGAATATTCGCGGCACACTCAACGTGTTGCAGGCTGCGCGTGACCTTGATTTGGAGAGGGTCGCAGTCACCTCGACTTCAGAGGTCTACGGGTCGGCGCAGTACGTGCCGATTGACGAGAAGCATCCGCTCCAGGGACAGTCACCCTACTCGGCCTCGAAGATCGGCGCCGACAAGATGGCGGAAGCATTCCACTGCTCCTTCGGCCTTCCAGTCGTGACGATGAGGCCTTTCAACACGTACGGACCCCGGCAGTCCGCTAGAGCAGTCATCCCAACGATAATCACCCAGCTCTTGAACGATGCCCCGCAGATCGAACTCGGTTCCATGAGCCCCACCCGCGACTTGAACTACGTGGAGGATACCTGCGCTGGGATGATTGCCCTGGCGAGCTGCGACGATGCGGTTGGCCGCGAGGTCAACATCGGCTCGGGACGAGAGATCTCCATCGGACAGCTCGCAGGCATGCTCGTCGAGATGATACGTCCTGGAACCACGATCGTGTCGACGGACGAACGTCTCAGGCCTGACAAGAGCGAGGTCGAGAGGCTCTTGGCCGACAACGAGCTCATAGGGTCACTCACAGGCTGGTCCCCGAAGGTGGAACTGAAGGAGGGACTGGCTCGGACCATATCCTGGTTCCGCAATCCGGAGAATCTGCAGCGGTACAAGTGGGATATCTACAATGTCTAGCTGGGAGTCACCATTCTCGGCCGCGCTGAGCGATCAAGGCACACGGGGACGCCTGAACCGGCGCGCCCACTACTCTGCATGTGCGACCTGACCTATCATGGCTTGAATCGCTTCTCGACTCGATTGAGTTCTCTGGCAAGGAGCTGAGCAATGCGCCCCGACCTGTCCTCCATACTCGTGTCCCCAGGCATCCCGTTCGTGGAGGCGTTGCGCGTTCTTGATGAGGCCGGCGGCAAGGTCCTTTTCGTTGTCGACGAAGATGACAAACTAGCTGGGGTCCTCACCGATGGCGACGTACGCCGGCACATTCTCGCGGGTCAGGATTTGAGCGGCCCAGTCGGCCGTGCGATGAATACAGAACCGATCTGGGTCAAGCAGGGCACCAGTGAGGAGCATGTGCGTGCCCGTCTCGAATCGGCTCGGGTGCATTGCATGCCCGTGCTCGACGAAACGGGCAGGGTAGTTGACGCGGTTTGGTGGGCCGACGTATTCGGCGCCCCAGGCGTGCCTCGTCGCGCGACGAACGTGCCCGTTGCGATCATGGCTGGTGGCAAGGGCACCCGTCTTGAACCCTTCACCAGGATACTGCCAAAACCCCTGATGCCGATCGGTGATCACCCCGTCCTCCGGGTCATCATGGATCGACTTCATGAACAGGGCTGCAAGAGGTTCTATATCTCCCTCAACTTCAAGGCCGGACTCATTCGCGCGTATTTCGGCGATGAGGTGCTGCCCTACGACTTCACGTTCTTCACTGAGGATCGGCCCCTCGGTACCGCGGGGAGCCTGGGCCTCATGGTGGATTCACTGGACGACACGTTCATCCTTGCGAACTGCGACACGATCGTCGACATCGAGTATGCGGACTTGGTCGACTACCATCGAGCGTCGAAGAATCAGATAACCATTGTTGCTTCAATGAAGCACATTGTCCTGCCGTACGGCGTGTGTGAGGTGGGTGCCGGCGGTTCCCTTGAGGCCTTGCGGGAAAAGCCGAGGTTCGACCTGCTTGCATCCACGGGCATATACGTTGTCGAGCCTGAGGCGCTGAAAGACATCTCACTCGAGGCCCCGACCGATGCGACGGATCTGATTTCGAACGCCATCGCACAAGGCGCTCGAGTGGGGGTCTATCCAATTCCTGAGAGAGCTTGGCTTGACGTGGGGCAGTTGGAGGAACTGCAGCATGCGCTAGACCGACTTGGAATTCGATGAGCTAGATTCTGCCTCTCATGCGCGCTGGTGCCGGTCGCATCGGGGGTGCGGGACATCCTCTCTTGGCGGCCAACGGCGAGGGCCAACAGCCGCCTCCATACGGGCGCATACTCGAGTGTTGGAAGTCCTTACAACGCATATCCGCGATGATTCCCGCCAGACGAAGGAGCACATAGTGAGCGACACAGGAAGTCAGAACTCGATCTTCTCGTGTGCTGGAAAGAGCGCTGTTGTGACAGGCGCTGGCGGGCTGATCGGCCGCGAGATATGTGCGGGCCTCGCCGCAGCTGGTGCGACGGTCTGGGGCGCGGACATTGCGGGGGTTCCGGACACAACCACGAGTCTAAGCCTGGACATCACGTCTGAGGATTCTGTGGTCAAGGCCCTCGACCACGTTATTAAGGAGTCCGGGCGGCTGGACATCCTGGTCAACTGCGCATATCCGCGTACGGCCGACTGGGGAGTGCCGCTGGAGAACGAGGACTACTCCTCCTGGTTGACCAATGTCGACGACCACCTGGGTGGCTACTTCGTGACGTCTCGAACTGCGGCCCTTCGCATGGCGGACCTAGGCGGCGGCGGTTCGGTGGTGAACTTCGCGTCTATCTACGGAGTCGTTGGACCGAGCTACGAGATTTACGAAGGCACCCAGATGACTACGCCGACTGCCTATGCCGCGATCAAGGGCGGGATTATCGGGTTCACTCGGTTGCTCGCCACGTACTTTGGACCGGCGGGAGTCCGCTGCAATTGCGTGTCGCCGGGCGGGGTAGAAGACGGACAGCCGGGTTCCTTCGTGGAGGCCTATTGCGCGCGCACGCCGCTGGGACGCATGGCGTCGCCGAAGGACCTAGCCGGGCCGGTCGTATTCTTGGCTTCCGACGCCGGCGCCTATGTGACCGGCCAGAATCTCATGGTTGACGGAGGCTGGTCGGCGCGATGATTCCGCCTGTCCCAGAACGCGTTCTTGTTGTCGGCAGCGGCTCGATAGCTCAGCGTCATGTTCGCAATCTGGTTGGGCTCGGGGTACCCGAGGTCGTCGTGTGGTCCGCTCGTGATATCTCGGGTATCGCTGATTTGGTGGGCCCGGGGATCTCGGTGGTGAGTGAGCTGCCGGGAGACTGCCCGTCGGTGGCGATCGTGGCCAACGACACGAATCGGCATTTAGAGACTTCTCGGCGCTTGGCCGAGCGAAATGTCCACATGCTTGTTGAGAAGCCCGTGGCTGCCGAAGTCTCCGGCGATCTTCTGGACCTGTGCGAGGAAGTCCGCCAAAGGGGGCTCGTCTGTCGAGTTGCCTACAACATGCGGTTTCTCGGAGCGCTGTCGAAGGCCAAAGAGGCGCTCGACGCCGGCGTGCTCGGTAGGCTCCTGTTCGCCAGGATTGAGGTAGGGCAGTGGCTTCCCGACTGGCGTCCTAATCGTCCGTTTCAGGCTAGCTACAGCGCGTCGATTGCTCGCGGTGGCGGTGTAGCGTTGGATCTCTCACACGAGGTCGACTACATGCTGATGCTCTTCGGCGCGCCTTCCGCGTGGTGCGTAAGCGACTCGCACTCTGGCGCGCTTGAGATTGAATCCGCGGATGTCTTCGACGCAATCTACTCGTTCAGCGGTGGGTTCTCGTGCACGCTTCACCTTGACTACCTTGAGAAGACGCTTCGGCGGCGGCTCAGAATTGTGGGCACGGAAGGCGTGATCGAATGTGATCTCGCCGCTCGCACCCTCAGCTTGGATGCGCTTGGCGTCGTTCAGAGCTTTGATGAGCCACACCTCTTCGATAGATCGGCGACGTTTGTCGAGGAGCTGGAATCATTCTTCGCCGAGGTGAGCGGGGCTGACTTACAGGGCGTGCGCCTGCCAAACCTCGAGGAAGGATGCGACGTGCTACGCCTTCTCTCGAACAGCAGGCCGTCCGACACTGGGTCGCGCCGGAATCTCGAAGGGGCGTCCTCATGAGTTCCTCGTTGGCCAAGCATCCAAATCCCCTCGCGGGTGACTTGGACTATGTCCTTGAGCGCACCGGCCCCTTGTGGGACGAGGTGCGCGGCGCACGCCTATTCGTCACCGGGGGCACCGGTTTTGTCGGCCGCTGGATGCTTGAGAGTATGGTCTGGGCCAATGACGAGTTGGATCTCGGTATCGAGGCTGTCGTCTTGTCGCGCAGTCCATCGAGGTTCGTGAAAGACGTCCCCCACCTCGGCATTCATGATGCGATCACCATGCTGGAAGGTGACATTCGTTCGGTCGTCTTTCCAGGTGGCGACTTCAGTCACGTCCTACACCTGGCGACCGAGACCAACCGCCAGTTGTCGGCTCCGGAACCCACAGCGGAGTTCGAAACAGCGGTTCATGGCACGCAACGGGTCTTGGAGTTTGCCGCTGATCGGCGAGTTCGCGGTCTTCTCTATACCAGCTCCGGCGCGGTGTATGGTCGGCAGCCGGCCGAATGTGTCGGAGTGTCTGAGGATAGTGCGATGGCTCCGCCGCCGCAGGACACTGAGGCTGCCTACGCCCATGGCAAACGAGCCGCGGAGTTTCTCTGCTGTGCGGCCCACAAAGAAGCGGGTGTTCGGGCAAAGATCGCTCGCCTATTCGCCTTTGTCGGCCCCTACTTGTCACTCGATTCAGGCTTCGCCGTCGGGAACTTCATAAGAGACGTCATGCGCGACGAACCCATTAGAATCTCGGGTGACGGTACTCCCGAGCGAAGCTATCTCTACGCGGCGGATCTGGCATGGTGGCTCTGGACAATCCTCATGCGTGGCGACGCCGGTCGGCCATACAACGTGGGTTCTGATGCCGATCTGAGCATTCTTGATCTTGCAGGAACGGTTGCTCGAGTTCTGGACAGCCGGCATGGAGTTGTAGTTGCCCAGCCGCGAGTAGACGGTTCGCCAGTTCATCGGTATGTGCCTGACATATCGCGCGCGACAAGCGAACTTGAGCTTCGAGCAAGCGTTTCGCTCGAAGATGGCATCCGGCGCACGGCTGAGTGGCACGAGAAGACCAGACCGACAAATGGAAAGGCGTGCGAGTGATTGTCGCGGACTATGTTATCGATTACCTGGCGTCCCAGGGGGTTCGGGATGTCTTCACGGTTTCCGGCGGCGGAATCATGTACCTGCTGGATTCGCTGGGTCGTAGCAGTGACGTCTCGTACTGGTGTAACCATCACGAACAAGCGTGTGCCATGGCCGCCGAAGGCTACTCGCGAGTGACGGGGGAGGTCGGAGTCTGTCTTGTCACGACTGGTCCCGGAAGCACCAACGCACTTTCCGCGATCGCCGGTGCGTGGGTTGATTCAGTGCCCGTCGTTGTGATCTCCGGTCAGGTTCGCACGGATCTCATCGCCGACTACTCTAAGCACCGTCAGATTGGCCCGCAGGAAGTCAACATTATCGAAATGGCTCGCCCGGTCACCAAGTACGCGAAGACGCTTATGCCCGGGGATGATGTCCGAAAGGAAATCGCATACGCGATCGGACTGGCCAATAGTGGCAGGCCCGGTCCGGTCTGGATCAATATTCCCCTCGATGTGCAGGCCAGCGAGCTTGAAGAAGGTGTTTCGACCGAGCGAGTCGGCGAGCCGGGTCCCAGGCCAGCTCAAGATGCGGAGCTGGCCAAGGGTGTACATGAAATAGCCGAGCTCCTGCGAAGCTCAGAGCGGCCAGTGGTCGTCTGCGGTGACGGTATTCACCTAGCGCACGCCGAGGCCGAATTCCGTGAGTTCGTGGAGAGAATCGGTTGTCCCGTGATCACCACGATGGGCGGCATGGACCTGCTCTACGAGGAGCATCCGCAGTATCTCGGCCGCTTCGGACCCACAGGCCAGAGACGTGCGAACTTCACACTCCAGAACGCTGATCTCTTGCTCTGTCTGGGCGTGAGCATGGCAGTAACCGCAGTCGGTTTTGACACCAGTGGGTTTGCACCCAAGGCGCGCAGAGCCATGGTCAACATAGATCCGGCTGAGATGCACAAGGCCCACTTCCCCGTGGACTATGGCCTCGTGGCCGACGTTAGGGACTTCCTGACCCGATTCCTCGCGGACGTGCAGAACCGTGACATCACGTTTGACCCTCGCTGGAGTGAAGCTGTCGCGCGCTGGAAGAGGGACTACCCAATCGTGACGTCGGACTACTACGCAGACGAGGATCACGTGAGCGGCTACGTGCTCGCCGCCGAGCTGTCGGAACTCCTGAGTGAGGGCGACGTTGTACTGACGGGTAATGGAACTGACTCAGTGGTGATGCACCACTCATTCGCGGTCAAGCCCGGACAGAGAGTCATCACCAACTACGGCTTTGGCGCGATGGGATGGGACTTGCCGGCGGCTATCGGGGCGTGTATCGCCCGGAACGGCGCGCGGACCGTCCTCGTGACTGGCGACGGTAGCTTCCAGCTCAACGTCCAAGAGCTGTTGACCATCGGCTCTAACCGCCTTGACTTGAAGATATTCGTCCTGAACAACGGCGGATACGAGTCTATTCGTGCCACACAGAAGAACTTCTTTGAGGGTCGATTTGTCGGGTGCCACTGCGATTCAGGGGTGTCCAACCCAGAGTTCGATCTGCTTGCTCAAGCGTACGGGCTTGAGTACCGGCTGATCAGCACGAACGCCGACCTCCGAGAAGGGCTTTCTGACGTCCTGCAGAGCGATGGACCCTGCCTCTGCGAGGTCAACGTCTCCTTCGAGCAGGAGAAGTCCCCGAAAGTCGTGTCGCGCCGACTTGACGACGGGACATTCCAGTCAACGCCGCTCGATGACCAGTATCCATTCCTGCCGCGCGCAGAATGGGAAGCCATCATGAACACATTTGCGGATGATGACGAGTCCGCTCAGAGAAGCGAATAGCTTCGGCCGACAGGGTCGTTCGTCCGACTTTGGGAGAACATATGGGCACGAGCCAACACCCGCGGATCGCCGGAGAGTGCGTGTGCTGTGGGAGCGAGGACCTCGAGAAGAGCCCCGCCATCCTGATGCCTTTCGTCGCCAGCCGGGTCTTTGGGTGGGAGCCGGCCGAGATTACTCCCGACTGGCACTTGCGTGACATCAAGTGCGGTATGGCCTATTCGGTATGCAGCACGCTCAAGTGCAACCACTGCGGACTGGTCTTTCTCGACATCAGATTCGACGACTCCGAGATGGCGGCCCTTTACTCCGGTTACCGGGACGCCGAGTACACCGCGCTGCGCGACAGGTTCGAGCCGGGCTACCAGGCGCGAAACGAGGGTCTCGTCGGCGAGCACGCGCACATCGCGCACGTCGAGGCGTTCCTGCGCGAGCGCGTGGGTCAGGTGTTGAGCGTGTTGGATTGGGGCGGAGACACGGGGCTCAATACCCCGTTCCGGCGCGAGGTTTCGACCCACCACGTATACGATATTTCGGGTCAGCCGGTGATCGAAGGGGCGATGCAGGTCGATGCGGACACGGCGTTGTCCGGCTCGTATGATCTGGTGGTCGTGAGCCAGGTGCTTGAACATACCCCGTTCCCACGCGAGATCGTTGCCGAGGCTGTCCGCACAATGGGCCCGTCGACCTACCTCTGGGTTGAAGTTCCCAACGAGACGGTCCTGCGAACCGCCGAAGATGCCGACGCTGCCTATCTCAACAAACGCCACTGGCATGAGCACGTGAACTTCTTCACCGAGGAGGCCCTCGCCCAACTACTTGAAGCCGAGGGCCTGGTCGTCATCGAGCAGGTGACACTCGAGGTTCCCGTCGAGGGCGACACCGCGCATATCATGGGAGCGATCTGCAGGCTTCGCGAACAAGGCCTCGAGACCATTGTCTGAGGTCTAGTAGGTCATCCGCTTCTGTATGAGGCGCTTGTCGAGCGGGACAGTCGCGAGCACTTCTGCGATCTGACGACCCGAGTCGCCTCTGCCATAAGGATTCTCGCAACGGCGTGAAAGCTCGCGGAAATCCGGATCGAAGAGCGCCTTCTGACAGGCCGCCAGTACCTCCGCACAATCGTAGCCCGCGTCGATGACGTTGCAGGCTCGCAACCGACCCTTCTGGCGCGTCCCGATATTCACAGTCGGGAGCCCGAATGCCGGAGTCTCCTTGATGCCGCTCGAGGAGTTCCCAACACACGCGCCACGGCCGGACTTGGCGCACGCCCCGAGCAACCCGTGGTAGAAATACCGGCCAACGTTGGCCTCCATCCACATGTTCTCGTGCTGCTCTGCGCCCAGACGCTGGAGTTCGGCGATGATCGTCCTGCCTCCCGCATCGTTGTTGGGGTAGGTGACCAGTACCTGCACGCCTTGGTCCGCGAGCCTTCTCATGGCCTCAAGAGATGGGCGAAGCTGCTCGATCGCGCTCTCAACCTCTGTGGTTATCGAATGCTGCGTGAAGACGACCAGGGGCGCGTCCGGATCGATGCCGAATCGGGCTTGAATCTCGTCGCCAGTGGCGATTCGGCCTTCCTTGATGAGGTCGATGACGGGGAATCCCACCGTATGAACACGCCACGGCTCCTCGCCGAGGCGGAGAATCCGTTCAGATGCCTCGTCGTTTGTGGTGAAGTGCAGCTGGGCGAGCTTGGTCATGGCGTGGCGCACGTAGTCGTCGAGTGCGCCACCCTCCGTTATGTCCCCGCCCTCAATGTGTGCGACCGGTATGCCCATCTGGCTTCCGGCCACAACCGCCGCGAGTCCCTCGAACCTGTCCGCGTAGACGACAAGGAAGTCTGGCTTGAGCTGGTCCAGAGCTTCACCAAGGCGCAAGATGATCGTGCCGATAGCCTGCGTCGTCGAGAAGAGGTCGTCGGCAACGATGTCGGCGCGGATCTCCGCGTCGACTCGGAAACCGTCCTTCTCTATCTCGGTCTTGGTGTAGCCGAAGCCCTCATCCAAGTGAGCCCCGGACACGAGCAGTTTGTACTCGAGGTCGGGGTGCGCATCGATGGCGCGGATTATCGGGAATTGAAGCCCGTACTCGGCGCGGTTGCCTGTGAAGATCGCTATCTGACGGGCCAATCTCATCATCCCTTAGGTTTCGTGGAGAACATGTCTTCAACACCCCGCTGAACGCTGTATTCTGCCGTCCAGCCGAGATCGCGTCCAATTCGCTCGGGGGAAAGCACTAGGCTCGGCCCGAAGGTCTCTGGCCTCGGTACACGACTGAGCACATCGTCCCTGCCCATGACTTTGGCGATTGCCTCAGCAACGTCGAGGACGGAGGCGCCGTGGCCGGTGCCCACATTGTAGAGAGGATAGTGGTTGAGTCCAAAGATGGCCGCCACAAAGGCACGTATCGTGTCAGCCATGTAGAGGTAGTCTCGAACGCTCCGATACTCGCGGAGGCGCAGTTCTCCCGCCTCCAATTGTGAATGGATAGCCGGAATCAAAGTATCGGGGTGCATGCCAGGTCCATACAGGTTCGCGAGTCGCAGCACGATCGGCTCTATTGACTCGCCGAGCTCATCGTTGATGAGGTAGTTCTCTGCTTGGCACTTCGTCGCAGCGTAGACGCTGCCGGGGTTAGCCGGCATTTCTTCCGTCAGGACGGTGTCTGCTGCCGATCCATACACCAGAGCGGTGGACGGCAGCACGAAACGCCTTCCTCCGTGTCGTGCGACCAAGTCGCAGATGAGCTGGACGCTGCGGACGTTGACGTCGTGGGCGAGGTCCGGTTGAGCCTCACAAACGCCCACATGTGAGAGCCCCACGAGATGTACGGTGTGAAGCTCCTCAGCTACGCGTTCACCGAGCGCTCGATCGATGGCTGCGAGGCCGCCGGGTTCGAGGACGTCCGCCCGAAGCGTCCGCAGATTCTCGTCGCTCGCGTTCACAGCCGAGCCGTCGACTCCGATCACCTCGAGGTTCTGGCCGAGAAGGTCAGGAATCAGATTGCGGCCGACGAATCCCCCGGAGCCGGTGACGAGTACGCAAGCCCTACTAGTCAAGATCTTCGGCCCTGATTTGAATGTCAGCTGCTATGTCGCGTGCCGCGCGCCTGCCGAGAACGCTATCGAAGTCCTTTGCAAGGAATTCGCCGGTACCTGGTCGCTTCACCCAGATGTTGTCAAGCGTGAGGAGTTCTCCGGCTGGAATGGACGCGATAGACACAACCGATGCATAGGCGAAATCGATGACCGGCTGCTCGCCCGCCTGAATCTCCTTGCCGCCGCGCATCCCCTGCCAGACGGCGCGCGATCCCACGACCAGTTCGGCCAGCTCCGCGGGTTCAATCGAGATCGGTACGTCAGGTCCCGGCCATGAGCGTGAGATGGTGAAATGCTTCTCCAAGGCGCAAGCGCCAAGTGCTGTTCCCCCGAGACAGGTGTAGATCCCCAGGGAGTGATCGCTCAACCCCACAGGCAAGCCAAACTCATGCTGGAGATCCCGAATCGCGTGAAGGTGCACCGAGCCGTACGGCGTGGGATACATGGAAACGCAATGCATGAGCATGAGTGGCGTGCCGATGCGCTCGACGGCCTCGACTGACGCGCGAATCGTCGGAATGTCGTTCATCCCCGTCGAGAGAATGACCGGCTTGCCCTTGCGAGCAATGTGCTCGATCAGGGGAACGTTGTTGCACTCTCCCGAGCCTATCTTGTAGGCAGGGACGTCCAGCTTCTCGAGGCGGTCCGCAGCCTCGCGGGAGAATGGTGTCGAAAGGAACAGAATCCCTTTCTCGTCGCATCGATCCTTGACCGCACGCTCCTCGACAGCCGTGAGCTCGCAGCGCTTGATTATGTCCCAGAGTCGCTCCTCCGAGATGCCACCAGGCTTCATGTCGGTGGGGATCATCTCCATCTCGGTGATGTGAGTCTGGAACTTCACGCAATCCGCGCCGGTCTCGGCGGCGGCGTCGACCATCTGAATCGCCTTGTCGAAACTGCCCTCGTGGTTGATGCCGACCTCCGCCATTACGAAGGGCGGATCGTCCGGTCCGATGCGTCGTCCTGCGATTGTGAACTCAGTCATGGCTGGCTCCTGATAGGTTGCGGGTCCTGCTTGGCCGTTGGAAATCCCCGAGCGACCCGGAGTCTACCGCGTCCGGCGGGGAGTTGCTCCTCATCACGCACGCGACTACTCGGGTACGCTCGAGACCTGTTCGTCGAAGTTCAGGCACTCCCGCTCAACGACAAGCGGGCGTCTCTGCACTTGGGTCAGAATGGCCCCGACGTACTCGCCCACGACCCCAAGGAACATGAGCTGCACCGAGGAGAAGAAGAACATGCCGATAACCATCGGCGCGATGCCAAACGAGACCTGTTGCCAGAAAAGAAGCTTGTAGATGAGGTATCCGAAACCGGCAATCGCGCTAACGAACGCGCTCACGAAGCCGAGCATCGCTGCGAGCCTCAACGGCACCTTCGAATGGGTCGTGAAGCCGAGCATCGCTACGTCGTAGAGCGTGTAGAAGTTGTTCTTGGTGACCCCGCTCTTGCGCTCTTGCTGCTTGAACGGAATCCGCGCGACAGGGTAGCCAAACTCCGATATCAGGCCTCGTACATAGGGATAGGGGTCGTCGAGAGCCCTGAGCTGCTCTATGACCTCACGGTCATAGAGACCAAAGCCCGTAACGTGCTCGATCAACTCGACGTCTGCGAACCTCTTGACCAGCTTGTAGTAGAAGCTGCGCAGCAAGTAGAAGAGCCATGACTCTTCGCTCCCGATCTTCTGGCCCAGAACGATCTTGAAGCCGTCCTCCCACTGCTTTATGAAATCAGCGATCAGCTCGGGGGGATCTTGCAGATCGGACACCATAACGATTATGGCGTCGCCTTTGGCTTGGAGCATCGCGTTGTAGGGGGAGCGAATGTGGCCGAAATTGCGCATGTTGAAGATTGCTTTGACACGGCGGTCTGATTGCGCCAACTTGCGCAGGATGTCTTGGGTCGAGTCGGTCGACGCGTTGTCGGCGAAGATGAACTCAAAATCATAGTCAGGAAGCGACTCGAAGGCAGCCTTCACACGCTCGTACAAGGGGCCGACGTTGCCCTCCTCGTTCATGCAGGGCGAGACGATGCTGATCAGCTTCTTGGTCATGAGGGACGCCTTCTTGTTGGGGCAGTCAAGCGGGCCGCTCAACGGCGCTACGGTGTGCACGCCTAGCCTTGGCAAACGGGTACGACGTGGTCGAAGCCATCCTAGCATTGGCCTTGCTCTGCGAGACAGCGACTGAGAGGTATCGTCGCGTCGCGCCCCGGTGGTCCCCTCTGGTAGTGTGGCAGCGCGACGGTGGGAGCAGTTGAGGCCACTGCGCGAATGTGCGCGTGTCCTGTGGCGGGCGCGTCTCTCTGTAGTTCCCGCGCGATCAGGGCATTCTCGGAATGCGAGCGGCAATCAGTGAGCAACGACTTGAGCGGGGGGTCACAACTGACGCACATCTGGCGCCAGCATGGCGAGAAGATACGCTATCTCGCGGTCGGGGCCTGGAACACGCTCTTCGGCTATCTGCTGTTCCTGTTCCTTCTCGCAGTACTGGGACCCGCGCTACGAACGCTCGAATCGTCTTCGCTGGCGCCGCTTCAGTGGATCGGGCACGCCTACTATCTGGTCGTAGGTTGGATCGGATGGGTATTCGCGGTGCCGCAAAGCACAGTGACCATGAAGTACTTCGTGTTTCGCAGCCGTGGCAAGCTACTTCACGAGATCTGGCGTGCCTACTTCATCTACCTCCCGGCGCAGGGCCTGGGCACCGTGGTTCTGTGGTTCATGGTGCAGGTTCTGGGGATGTCGCCGCCGATCGGCTCACTCACCACGATCGTGGTCACCACGATCTTCAGCTACATCGGTCACAAGTACTTCACGTTCCGGAAGCCGCTCGAGGTGGGCGAGGTCTACGATCCCGCTCTCCTTGATCCACAATCTTCCAGGGACGATGTGGCGCAGCTCTAGACAGGAACTGATCGACCGCGCTGGCTCCTGAGAGGCCGCAAGCATGTTCCTCTGGAACACCCAACAAGCCGAAATCGACGAAGCACCGGTAGCCAGCCCGGCAAAGAGAAGCGTTCGTCGCACGGCGATTCTTCAGTTCGCTGCGGTGATGGCGCTGGTCGCGCTAACGCTACTCCCCATGCTGGCAAGCGGCTTCTACGGCGACGACGAGGCCAACTCCCTTGCCACGGCGAAGCTGCTCTCCATGACCGGCAACACGGTGCTAGGAATCATCGCGAGCGGTACCCTCCTGTGGATGAAGGCCGTCGGGCGGTTCTTCCCCTTGGGTGGGTACGGAGCCGTGTTGTTCTGGGCGGTCGACGGTCACGCGCTTCCCTACAAAGTGATTCTCATGGCGCTGGTTCTTCTCGACGCCGCGCTGCTCTACGTGCTCGTGAGGCGCCTATCACGCTCGCACGGGCTGGCAACGATCGCCGTACTCGTCTTCTCGGTCACACTCCAGTTCCGGTACTACCACGAACCGATCCTCAGCTACGCGGGGCTTCTTCCGCTTATCACGGCGCTGGTCCTCGCAGCGCTCGTGGGATTTGTCGACTATCTAGATTGCGGCAGGCTGCGGTCCCTCGTTCTGAGCTTCCTTGCGTTCGCATCCACGTTGCTGATCTACGAGGTGGCCCTGCCGATGTGCGTGCTGTTCGTCGCATTGGCCGCAGTGTACCCACATCGGCGGAGCTTCTTGGAGACGGCCAGAGCGTCGTGGATGTATCTAGCTGTTGCCGGAATCGCAGTCGGCAATGTCTTTCTGCTCCGCTCCATCTTCCACTTCCAGCCGAGCACCTCCGGCCAGCCGGGCTTCTACGAGCCGAGCCTCTCGCCGGGACCGATCGTCATCACCGTGGTCAAACAGGTTGTTGCCGCCGTCCCCCTGAGCTTCTATGCCAGCAGACTGATCGCAGGCCTGCTCGGCCTTACCAGTCGCACGTTGTATGACTCGCCTCTGGCATATCTGCGCGAGCATCCGTTCACCACAGTCCTGTGCGCGGCCGCGTTCTTCATCGTGGCCGCGCTCGTGCTTCGGACGTTCTTCTCGGGAGAGAAGCACACCCTTCCGGGGGCGGAGCCGGCCCTGGTCATCCTGGGTCTGGGGTTTCTCGTGCTGCCCAACACCCTCATCGCGCTCTCAGTAAAGCATCAGCTCGGGGTCGCCTGGGGGCAGGGCTACCTGCCGGTGTTCATGTCCGGCATCGGCGTCGCCCTCTTGTCAACGGTCGGTCTGGACCGGCTCAGAAGGCTCAGACCGGTTGGACGGCACCGCGTCGGGATATGTGTGGCGCTCGCGATTCTGATCGCAGTCGTGGGCACCGTGAACTTCAACAACAACCGAGTCACAGTTGAGGCGCTCAACAGGGGCAGATACTACCCGGCTCAAGTCGTGTCCCGCGCCGCGCAGGCGGGGTTGCTGGACGCGGTTCCCGACGGCGCCGTGCTGATCTCGAACGCGGACACGGCTTGGCAGGTCGAGGCGTTCTACCGACTCCACGCCAACAAGAAGCTCGGGTTAGTAGCGGTGCCGGCTCCGGCCGTGCTCGCGGGTCCCGCTTTCGGAGCGGTCACGCCCTCGTCTGCGGAGTCGACGAGCTACGTCGTCAAGCCGGCAGGGCCTCCGGTCTTCTACCTGCACGTGGAGAACGGCGCCCGAGGTTCCGGCTACGCTCTGCTGAGCCGGGTTGAGTCCGCGACCGTCAGCGCTGGCAAGGTTACCTGGAGCGGAACGCCGTTGGCCATCTACCGCGCATGGTCGAAGCCGCCCGCCTACGATTGGCAGCAAGTGAGGGGTTGGCCGGAACGACCGAGCTCGTACGAGTCCCCCGATACTGCAGCGCCCGTCGCCGCCCACGCTCAGGCGCTCAAGTCCGGCGCAGGCTGGGCCTTAGAGGCCGTGCCTTCGGGCTGGACGGTCGAGGAGATGACGTTCAGCCCCACTCCGGCGCGGTCGTGGTTGGACTTTGCCCCGCCCAAGTGGTCGCGGACCAGGTGATGTACCGGTGGCGCCACCGTGCCGATGCTTCACCTGTGTCGAGTTGCATGCGATGCTTGTCGGGTTGGGCGGAGCCGCGTCGGGCCCGAACCACTCGTCGGAGTAGGAGCCGCTCGTGATGACCGAATCCCCCTCGGTGCCCGAGCCCACGACGGGCTTTGCCCGCCTGGGTCGGTACGCCGAGGCCGTCTGGTACGCGCTGGTCGCGGCCCTGGCTATTGTCGGCGAGTATCTCGTTCTGGAACTCTGGCGCGCGGACCTGCGTGTTCCGTTCGCCTTCTCGGCGGATGCGGCGGGTACCGCGGCCGGCATCAAGGGCATGATCGAGAACGGCTGGGTCTGGACCAATCCCAGTCTCGGAGCGCCCGGGACCATGAACCTCCTGGACTATCCGGGTTCCGACACCCTACATTGGCTGATCATCAAGCTGCTTTCGGTCTCGGGCGACGCTGCCATGACCATGAACCTTTACTATCTGCTCGGCTTCCCGCTGGTGGCGCTGACGTGCGCGTGGACGCTCAGAAGACTGGGGATTTCCAGATCTGCAGCGCTCGCCGCTAGCATCCTGTTCGCCTTCCTGCCCTATCACTTCCTCCGCTCCGAGATCCACTTGTTTCTGAGCGCGTACTTCATGGTCCCTCCGCTTGCGTACCTCGCGATCGGCTTGTTCGGGCCGGGGCCGGCGTTTCTCGAGCAGGGTGAGTCTGGCGCCCTGCAGTGGCGGCCCCTGGGCCGCGCCTCGGTGACGCCAGTGGTGATCTGCGTGCTTGGCGCGAGTACTGGCATCTACTACGCGCTGTTCGGTTGCTTCTTCATCCTGATCGGCGCCGTGTACGGGTTCTGGCGCGGGCGCGAGCGATTGCGTTTGGCCGCGGGCGGGGCACTCATCGGCGTCATATTCCTCGGCGTTATGCTGAATGCTTCGCCCTACATCGTGCACAGTCTCAGTTCGCGCTCCAATGCCGGGGCGGTGGAGCGAAACGCAACCGGCGCCGAACTCTATTCGTTGCGCATGGCGCTGATGGTTCTGCCGGTGCGGGAGCATCGCATTGCGCCGTTGGCTTTCGTGCACTACGGATACGTGCACGGGCTCACAGGCATCGCCGCGGCCCTCGACAACGAGGCAGACTACGCGACGCTGGGTCTTCTCGGAACCCTGGGGTTCATCTTCCTGCTACTGATCGTGGTGTTCGGCATTGGTGACAACCGCGCCCGTGCTCCGGGACTGAGCCAGCTCCGAGGGGTCGCCGCGCTCAACGCAGCCGCGCTCCTGCTCGCGAGCTCGGGCATGTTCGGAACCATCATCGGTGTGGTGTTCACGTACATCCGCGCCTACAACCGAATCGTCGTGTTCGTCGCGTTCTTCTCGCTGCTCGCCGTCGCCATCGCGCTGGATTGGGCGGGCCGGAGACTCGGGGATCGTTTTGGGACATGGGCGGTCCCTCTTCTAGCGGCGATCGTCGTCATTATCGGCGTCTACGACCAGACCACACCGTCCATGGTTCCCAAGTATGAGGCGACCGCTCGAGAGTGGGCGAGCCTCGGCGACTTCGTCTCACGCGCCGAGACGGGGCTCGCTCCGGGAGCCATGGTGTTTCAGCTGCCCTACATCCCGTTTCCGGAGAATCCTCCCGTGGTCAAGATGGTGGACTACGACCACATCAAGCCTTACCTGCGATCCTCAAAGATTCACTGGAGCTACGGCGCGGTGAAAGGGCGAGACGCAGCGGCCTGGAACGCCAGCATTGCGGCATTGCCGGCCGGCGAGCTCGTGTCGGCACTCCGAAAGGCCGGCTTTGCCGGTATCTGGGTTGATCGGTTCGGCTATCCGGACGGTGGTGCCGCCGTCGTAGATGGTCTCCGGGCAGCCACGGGCGTCGAGCCCCTGGTCAGTGACGACAAGCGCCATCTGTTCTTCTCGCTCACCCGGTAGTCTCGCCGCGGTAGAAGTCTCGCTCTGGATCTGCCACTGCCCGACAATGCTAGTGTTCGAACCATGCGGCGAGCCCGCAAGAGTCAGAACGAATCGGCTGGAGGGCGTCACCCGCGTTGGACAACAAGCGGCGAATTCTTACCAACACCATGGCGAGTGGCATCGCGCAGTTTGCAGCGATGGCTGCGAGCCTGGTATTCATGCCGCTGCTGGTCCGTCACTTCGGGCTGCAGGCCTTCGGCCTCTACATGCTGGCGACCACCATCAGCGGCTACACGTGGGTGCTCGACTTCGGCGTTGGGGCGACAATCCAGAAGCGCGTCGCAGAGCTCGAGGCCAAGGGTGATCGGCGGGCGATCGGTGAACTCGTCTCCTCGGCGTTCTTCGTCTACGTTCTGGTAGGCCTCTTGTCGGCGGCGACCCTGCTCGTTATCGCACTTCTGTCGGGCACCATCTTCAAGCTGACGCCGCAGGGCGCACTGCTCTTTCGCAACCTGCTTCTGATTGCCTCCGCCCAGTCACTGCTCGCATGGCCGCTGTCGATAGGGCAGCACGTGCTGGCGGGTCTGCAGCGACAAACGCTTGTCGCGCGCACGTCGCTGCTCGTGACGCTCGCGACCATTGCCGCGATCGCCATCACGTTGATCGCCGGTCAAGGTCCGCTGGTGATGTACGTCGCGACCACGCTTGCGATTCTCAGTGGGGCCGTCTTCAACACGGCAGTGTCCCGACGCCTGCTCAAGGGAGTCCCGACAGGCGCGAAGCTCATCACGCCGACCATACTGCGCTCGATCGTCGCCTTCTCGTGGCCGGTCTTCGTGAGCCAGCTGGTAGGCATGATCGTCTACCAGCAGACGGACAGACTCGTGCTGATGGTGTTCGTCGGAGCTGCGGCGGTGGGACTCTACGAGGCGGTCGGCAAGTTCCAAGGACTCGTCATACAGCTGGCAAGCATGACAAGCTCCGCGGTCATGCCGATGGCGTCGAGTCTCGACGCGAAGCAGCACGACGTCGGGATTCGGACCTTGTTCCTGCGAGGTTCAAAGCTGTCGCTGATACTGATCGCGCCGGCCGTGCTCGCGCTGATAATCTTTGCCCGCCCCTTGTTGCTTCGATGGCTCGGACCGACCTATCTCACCGTGGCACTAGCGGCGCAGGTCATGGTGTCGCACCAGCTGCTGACGGCCGGTACCGGAGTCGGGGACAGCATCGTGGTCGGCCGCGGCCTCTTGAAGAAGCGGCTCCCTTACCTGATAGGGATCGCCATCGGCAACCTCGCACTCAGCGTGGCGCTGGTCAGACCGCTGGGCATCCTCGGCGTGGTTCTTGGCACCACGATTCCCTACTACATCGAGTACCCGCTACACGTCCGGTTCCTCCTCAAGGAGCTCGACGTTCCACTGGGTCGTTGGTTGCGCGAGGTGGTCTTGCCCGTCTATCCGCTCTTGATCGTGCCCACCGTCGTGGGTATCGGTCTGGCTCAGACGCGGTTCATGGGCAACCTCATCGGTGTCGCTGTTTGCATGGTGGTGACTGTTGTCGTCTATTGGCTTGCCGTCTTCGCATTCTCGCTCTCTGGGATCGAACGGGAGGAAGTGCGAGCGCTCATGCGAAAGGCGAAGGCCGCCGTGACTCGTGCCAGCACGGCGAACTGACCAACTGCGAGCTCAGTCTGCGGATCCATACCTCAACACACGCATGGCGCGGGCCAGACGTCCGCCTGCATGGTGGAAGACAGTGCGGCGCGGATCCGGTGGAAGCGCGGCCGCAAAGCCATACTCCTCGAGCTCCTTGAGGGAGAAGCGGCCCCTGAACCACCATCCGACCTGTTGGGCAATCTCATCCGGCATGCCCGCGAGAGCGTTCCGCCAGAATTCGGGGAGGTCGACGCCTATCGACGTCGCCTCCGCGAGCACGTCGGAACGCGAGGTCCAGAAGAGGTGCTCCATCTTGCGCTGGTCCAGGCCATGCGTCTCCCAGTATCGCGGCCCCTGTCGGTAAAGCATGTCAATGGCGGGTGCGAAGATCACGTCGCCCTCGCGTGCGAGGGCGTGTTCGAAATCGCAGTCGGCCCAGTAGGGGGCTACCTCGTCTTTGGTCAGTGCTTCAGCCGCAGTCCCGACCGCGTGCGTTCTGCCGATAAGGGTGCTCCAGCGAAAGGGGCAGTACATCCAGTTGACGGCCAGCATTGCAGTACGGTCGAGCAGGTACTCTGACATCCGCGGCGGATAGCCTGCGGCCATCCAGAGCAGGGGTGCGATCCAGGTCGATGCCTTCTGAGAAAGGTCCGACTCCGCACTAGCGACCTGTGAGAAGAACGACTGCGCGCGGGGATGACGGTCCAACGCCTCCACACCCGTGGCCAGGTGGCCGGGGGCCCAGACGTCGTCGTCGCAGCAGAAAGCCACAAACTCGCTGCGAGCCTCGCGCATTGCGACCTGCGCATGCGCGTTCCACGACAACTGCGGGTCGCGCAACACGTAGCGGATGGGTAGCTCAGGAAACATGCGGCAGGTCTCTTCCGAGCGGCGATCGCCCAGGTTCTCCGAAACAACGACTTCGTCGATGAGATCACGGCATACCTGGCCGGACACCGCGCGCAGGGTCACCTCAAGCGTCTCGGGACGAGCCGCCGTGGGGATGATTACGCTGATCCGTCCCATGTGGTGCGCCCTCGTCTCAGTAGGGAGATGGTCGGTAGCTCGCCGTTTCGACAGCTGACTATGAGCGCCCGAGCGCGATTATCGGGATTCTATCACCGCAGCCACGGCTCTCAACCACGCTAGCCGAGCCCAACCGCCTTCAGGGTCTGTCTGGCTGTCCTTCTTGCTCGGCGCCACATGACCTCGGCGCGGCTGAAACTTGGGAGGGCGGATGCGCCCACGGAGTCCTTCTGCGAAAGCCCGATCAGCTTTCCGGGCATTTGGGTTCGCTCGGCACTCGACTGAGTCGCGAGCGCCGAGAGTCTCGCCTCCGTGCTGAGCCGCGCGAGCTCGGCAGGGTCCTCGGCGAGGCGGACCATAAAGCCGGACGCCTGGTCGATGCGGGGCTCGGCCCACGTGTTCCCTTCGCCGATGCGCGAGCCGTGGTAGCCGCTTCGCGAGTCGGTGCTTGACACAGGAACGAGTTCGAAATCAACCAGGCACGCATTGTCGCGTGTGGTGAAGTCCATGTTGCCCGAGTAGGCGGTCGCGATGACGGGCGTGCCGAGCATCATGGACTCCAACAACCCCAAGCCGAGTCCTTCTGACCTGTGAAGTGACACAAAGACGTCCGCCGAGGCGTACAAGGAAAGCACTTCGGCGTAGGTGAGGCTCTCCTCAAGAATGGAGATACGGGAATCGCTCGCGGTCGCCCGCCTGAGCTGCTCTGCGTAGTCCCGTCCCATACGGGTGCTGGGATTGTTGACCTTCACGATGAGTCTCGCTCGGGCCGGGAGGGCGCTGCCGGCGCGCGCGAATGCTTCGATCGCACCCCACGGGTTCTTGCGGGCCGGGTCGCTATTGATGTCGAAACTCGACACGAACACGATTGCATCCTCGGCCAGGCCCCATCGCGCTCTGTCGGCCTTCACATTCTCGGGCAGATAGACGGTCTGCGGGAAGTGCGTGACATTCGCGTCGGGCGCGGAACGCCGGATGGTGTCCAAGACGAAACGACTTGGAGCCAAGACAAGATCGAGCGTCGAGACATACGCAAGCCAGTCCTCGGGCAGGTGTGGCAATTCCCAGAATGGAACGCAGACGTTGGACCGTCCCTCGGTCTGAAGCCACGAGGGTTTGAGCTGAAGCTCCGCCTTGAGTTCCGGCGGGTTGATGTGGAAGAGGTTGACGCTGAACGGCGCCGGGCCAGCCCCGCTCCAGTAGGATCTCTCCCAGTCGCGAATCTGATTCGCCGCAAAGGCCGAGGTAGGCACGTCGATCGTGCAGAACTCGACGCCGGAGTCCTGGAGAAGCCTCGCCGTATTGCGGGCAGCAACCCCGAGTCCCAGGTTCGTGCTCATATGTCCGATCAGATTGATGCCGGGCGCGACCACAACTCCCCCAATACGCATTGGCTGGATGCTATGTTAGCCGCGACAGCAAGTTGCTGCACTTGAAAGGCCCCGATGCGCCTCGGAATCGACATCACGCCGCTCCAGATCGCCTCGCCCAGCGGCATCGGCGTGGCGACCTACCAGACGATTCGCGCACTTGCGCGAATGTCCGGGGTCGAAGTCGTGCTCTACGGCCGTACGACACCGCTGGTGCCCTTCTCGGCGGAGCCACTCGATCTCGACCTCCAAGTCCGCCTCGGCGAGGGGCTCGCCTCGCGTGCCGGCAACATCGCGTGGCTGCAGCGCGGCGTCGGGCCGATGCTCGTCGCCGACAAGATCGACGTCTTCTGGGGCACTCGGCATGTCCTCCCGCGAAACGCACACGGCGTCGCGCTCGTCGCCACCCTCTACGACTTCTGGTACCAGCGTCACCCCGAGCAGATGCCGCTAGCCAATCGCACTCTGAATCGCATGGTGATGCGGGACCTGATGCGCGACGGCGATGTCCTCACCGCGATTTCGGACGCCACCGCCGCTGACGCTCGTGCGCTGTTCCCGCAATCTGCCCAGAAGGTACGGACCGTCTACATGGGCGTGGACCTGACCGAGTTCTCGCCCGCGACCGACGCCGAGGTGGCGCGCGTGCGGCAAGAGCTGGGCGTCGGCGGCCCCTTCGTTCTCGCGCTCGACGTTCACAACCCGCGCAAGAACTTCTCGGCGCTGCTTGGAGCGGTAGCGCTCGTGCCGGAGTCTGTCGGGTGCTTCGAGATCGTCGCGGTGGGCACTGAGCGCGCGGCCGCTCGGGACTTCGACATCACACGCCATGCCGAGGAGATCGGCCTGACGTCGCGCGTACACTTCGTCGGTGACATCGCACAAGCCGATCTGCGCGCCCTTTACACGGGAGCCGCGGTGTTCGTCTACCCCAGCATCTATGAGGGGTTTGGGATGCCGGTGCTCGAAGCCATGGCCTGCGGCTCGCCCGTAGTTTGCGCGAACACCTCGTCGCTTCCCGAGGTCGCCGGCGATGCTGCCCTGACCGTCGATCCGAACTCCGCCCGGGAGCTGGCGGACGGCCTGACGCGGATTCTCGGCGATCAGGGACTGGCGCATCGGCTTCGCGATTTGGGGACGGCCCGCGCACGCGAGTTCACGTGGGAACGCACCGCCCACGCGATGCGAGAGGCGTTCGAGGACGCGCGAGGCGCGTAGATCGCGCCCGCAAGGCTGTAGACACAACGTCAACCCGCGTCTATACTTCCGAGGCTAATCGAATACCGCTCACAAGCGGGACGCGCCCTGCAGAGGGCTACCGGTCCCCACCTTGCGGCGCCAAACCGGCGGCTGTCTGGTCGATGCGAGTATCTCGGGAAGCGCCCCACCAGAAGGGGGCGGTTTCTCGGATGCCTGTCTCTCCCGTCGGTCGCTCTTGGACCCGCGGGAGTTCTGCTTTTGAATGAGGGCCTGCCCTGAGCGCAGGCGCTAGGAAACGACGGAGGTGAGCTGCCTATCAGCAGCAGCACGGAACCAAGGATCAACGAGCGCATTCGCGCGCAGAAGTGCCGTCTTATCGGCGTGGATGGGAGCCAACTCGGCATCTTTGCGATGTCGGACGCTCAGAGAATCGCCGAGGAGCAGGACCTCGACCTGGTCGAGATCGCGCCGCTCGCCGACCCGCCTGTGTGCCGGATCATGGACTACGGCAAGTTCAAGTACGAGCAGACCCAGAAGGAGAAGCTCGCGCGCAAGCACCAGACCAAGGTCGAGATCAAAGAGATCAAGTTCCGGCCCAAGATCGACAAGCACGACTACGAGACCAAGAAGAAGCACGTTCTGCGCTTCTTGGCGGCAAACGCCAAGGTCAAGGTCACGATCATGTTCCGAGGGCGCGAGATGGCGCATCCGGAACTCGGTCTGAACATTCTCGAGCGGCTCGCGGGTGAGCTCGGTGAGGACGCGATCATCGAGACGCAGCCAAAACTCGAGGGTCGCAACATGCACATGCTCCTGGCTCCGGTGAAGAAGAAGGAAGTCAAGGAGAGCGCCACGTCCGAAGAGAGCGACGCAGCGAGCGACGAGCTCGCGGCAGGCACCGACTAGAAAGGCGGCGTACATGCCGAAGATGAAGACACACAAGGGCACCGCGAAGCGGTTCCGCGTGACCGGCACAGGAAAGATAGTCCGGGGCAAGGCGTTCAAGAGCCACATCCTGGAGAAGAAGTCTCCCAAGCGTAAGCGTGGATTCCGTCAGGAGACCATCGTTTCGTCGGCCGACGCCAATGTCATCAAGAAGGGCCTGGGCATCGGCTAGCAATCTCGGCCTGCTGTTCCCACGACCTCGCTTAAGACTCAAGGAGTGATCTATCCATGCCTCGCGTGAAGCGTTCAACTACGGCGAAGAAGAAGCGCCGCACAGTCCTTGCCCGTGCGAAGGGTTACTACGGCGCAAAGAGCCGTACCTATCGTGCCGCCAAGGAGCAGACCCAGCACTCGCTCCAGTACGCATATCGTGACCGCCGAAACAAGAAGCGCGAGATCCGCCGGCTGTGGATCACCCGTATCAACGCGGGTGCCCGCATCAACGGCCTGTCGTACTCGGTGTTCATGAACGGTCTGAAGAAGGCCGGAGTTACTCTGGACCGCAAGGTCCTTTCGGACATGGCGATCAACGATCCGGCTGCTTTCGCAAAGCTTGTCGATCTGGCCAAGGCCGCCGTCTAGCGGCACACAGACTCCGACTCCAGTCACGCCGAAGGCCCCCTCCATCCGGAGGGGGCCTTCGGCGTCTGAGGCAGCTTCCGCTTGCTAGCCGTTCCTTGAGAGGAAGGTGCGGTTCAGTGTCGGGTAAGGCCACCGCGAGAAGCTGCTTGACGGTCGGCGAGGCGTCCGCCTTCCGCAACACTGGTCGTGCCGCTTCCCCTCGGCGACACCATATCCGAGGAGGAAGCATGGTCAAGAGGGTACTGTTCACGATTGTTGGGGCGTTTGCCGCGCTGTCCGTTGGGGCCGCTGGCGCGTACTTCGCCGCGCAGGTCCAGGTGGCCGATAGTGTCATTCGAGCGGGAACCGTGGCGATCTCGACCGTCCCGACAACGGCTCCGCTGGCGATTGACGCCCTTGCACCGGGGTCATCGGCTGTTCGTTCTCTAGCGCTGATCAACGACGGGCTGTTGCCGTCGGACCTGGTGGTCACGGCAGCCAAGAGCGCCGGCATCACCGAGTTCTACAACGCGCTCGGGGCACGCGTGTCGTGTTCGGGAACCGAGGTGTACAGCGGGCGACTTTCGGCCCTACGCACGACGCCGTTGAGACTGGCGCCCGGTGCACAAGGCGATCTGCGCTTCGAAATCAGCCTGCCTGCGACGGCGACCAACTCCGTGGCGGGCGACTACGCGAAGGTCTCGCTCTACGTGGATGCCGAGCAGGCTCACTGATGAGGGAGCGTCTCCTCGCTTTGGTCGAGTTCGTTGTGGCGATATCCGTGGTTCTCGGACTGAGTTTCGCGGCGCTGTCGGTCTGGGAGCCCGTGCGTGTTTCGGGTAGTTCGATGCGCCCGGCGCTCCAACCGGGGGACCTGGCGATAGTCGGCAAAGATCGTCGCCCAAAGGACGGAAGCATCGTTCTCGTCAGGGCCGCTGGCCACGGTGCCGTACTGCACCGCGTGGTCGCGGTCGGGCGCGACGGATTGCTGACCACGCGCGGGGACGCAAACCCGGTTGATGACCAAGAACGGGTAACGGATGCCGAGGTCGCGGGCGTCGTCGTGAGAGTCGTACCTTTGGGGGAGCTGCTCCGTCGGTGGCAAGGCTCTGACTAAGTGGAGTACCATGACGGCTCAACCGAACAGCGCGAGACGATGACGGAGACGGCGCTTTGCGGCGGCAGTCCGGACAGGGATGGGCCCAGCAGTGGCTGAGAGGGTCCAGCGGAGTGTGGCGAAGCGGTTCCCTCCATCAGTCGCGACCTGAACCCAGCCGTGCGCTGCGAGTAGGGAAGCCGGAGCCTCCGATATCGGGCTGACTGCGGGTGCGATCCCCGCTGAATGTGACGCGAGGGCGTCGCAAATGAGTGGGCCTGCGAGGGTGCGGGTCAACCGAGGTGGTAACGCGGGAGCCGGCTCCCGTCCTTGGGCGTACTTTTAGCCAGGGGCGGAGTCCGGCTCCCTTCTTCTCGTTGTTGGGCCGAAGAAAGGTATCGACACCGATGGGCATCACCGAAGAACTGAAAGAACTGCAGGATCGTGGAATCCGGGCCGTGGCTGAGACCGAGGATCTGGCGGCGCTGGACGCAGTTCGCGTCGAATTCCTCGGCAAGAAGGGGTCACTCACGGCGATTCTTCGAGGGCTCGGCGCACTGTCGGCCGAAGAACGTCCTGCGGTGGGCAAGGTATCCAACGAGGTTCGGCAGGCGCTCGAGACCGCGCTTCAGGACAGGCATGCCGAGCTCTCCGCATCGGCGATGGATGCCCGCATAGGTGCCGAGGCGGTCGACGTGACGCTGCCGGGACGCGCACGTCCGGTCGGGACCAGGCACCTCATCGAGCAGATCGCCGCGGAGGG